>JALTEO010000229.1 GCA_027073875.1 Bacteroidales bacterium | reverse complement strand
CCGCTCGGCAGAAGTGCCAATATTCCCACACCAAACCCCGACCAAGCTGCAATGACTTCGGGATTACAGATAGGCGACATACAAGAAGGACAACAAATGCGTCGTGTCATTATGCGGTTTGTGGACTTTAAAGACAATGACTTGGAAATATTAAAAAAACAGCCCATTTTTTTGCCTGACGGAAGTTCACGACCGTTCTCATTTTTCTGCGATATAAAACAGAAAGCCGGCGAGGTAATAGAAAGCCGTGAGGATTTAAAACCTGTCATTATTCTTACTTCACGACTCGAAAACAAAGATTTAGGAACTGCTATCAACGATTTGAAAACGGCATTTGCCAAGAAAATACAATTACCACACGCTTATTCTATTGAATTTGGCGGTGCTTATGCACAACAGCAACAATCATTTAAAGAACTGATGATGATTTTGGCTTTAGCCACTTTGTTGGTATTTACCGTCCTGATGTTTTTATTTAAACGCTGGCGAATAGCTTTATTGATTTTATTTATTTCGCTGATGGGTATCACCGGCAGTTTAATTCTGCTTTACATTTTTAATATTCCGCTGAATGTAAGCAGCTATACAGGACTGATAATGATTGTAGGTATTGTCGCCGAGAACGCAATTTTTACGGTATTTCAATATTTTAAAGACTCTGAAAACCACGATAAAGACTATGCCGTAAAAAATGCCATTGCCCTGCGATTGCGACCAAACCTGATGACTGCCATTAGTGCCATTCTTGCCTTGATGCCACTGGCAATAGGTATCGGGATAGGAGCACAGATGCAACAAGCTCTGGCAATTGCCGTTATTGGCGGATTTGTTGTCGGATTGCCATTATTACTGATTGTGCTACCGACAATTTTACGGAAGTTTAACTTTAAAAAATAAATAGTATGAACATTTTAAACATCATCGTATCATCTTTGATACTCCTGACATTAGGTTGTTCGCAACCAAATCAGCAGCAAGTAACCTCAACATCACAGGTAGTGATATCAGGGAACAAGCAATTCGATTTTGAAAATTACAAGACAGGCGAAACCCCCGCAGGTTGGTCAACAGCCCTAACCGGAAACGGTAAAATGTGTGATTGGAAAATTCTAAATGATAACGGTAATAAGTACTTGGCACAAGTGTCAGCCGAAAAACAAAGCTATCGGTTCAATATGATTATTAACGACACGCTACACTACAAAGATGTGGAAATGAGTGTGCGATTCAAAGGCATAGCCGGAAATAACGACCGTGGTGGCGGAATGGTGTGGCGATACATTGATGCCGACAATTATTATATTGCCCGTGCCAACCCGTTGGAAGATAATTATACGGTCTATAAAGTGGTAAACGGCAATCGCAGAGAATTAGAAAATGCTGATGTTAAAATAAATTCCAACCAATGGTATAACCTGAAAATCGTGATGAAAGGAAACAAGATTCAATGTTTTTTCAACGGAAAATTAATGATGGAAACCACTGACGACACTTTCCCAAATGCAGGTAAAGTCGGTCTTTGGACAAAATCGGATGCCGTAACCTGTTTTGATGATTTTGAATGTAAAGCGTTGTAATACAAGACAAAAACTTTGTTTTACACACTTTTTGGGATAGTATCTTGTATAGAAGTTGCATCCAAAAAGCTTATATTTGTCATTCTGAACGCAGTGACGAATCTTTTTATATTATACCATTTACTAATATAAATTAGTCCAAAAAAGATTTGGTATAATGCCGATGCTACATAAAAATAGTACAATTTATTGGACTCGTATTGAATGTGTAATCGGTATTAATTATCTTGATAACGGTTTGGTATAAGATTCCGGCAAACATTGAAAGCTAAAATTTTGTTCCATACCATATTTTATGATTGCAGGCAATAAGTTTTTTAATTTCTTTTCGGCTTTGGGTGTATCGTGAAAAACGATAATAATGCCTTTTGCCAGATGTGATTTAATAATTTCAAAATCTTGCTGCCAAGTTGTTGTTGTGTCAAAATCACGGGACATTATTGTCCAGAAAACAATGTTAAATTGCTTCCGTAATTTAAAATATTGTGCAATTTTCATTTTACCATAGGGTGGGCGGAATAATGGTGATTGAACAATTTTATGTCCTTGGTTAATATTGTCAATATAAGTTTTTGTGTCTGTTTTCAGTCCGTTTAAGTGTGTATAGCCGTGGTTACCGATGGTATGTCCTTCATTTTTTATCCGGTTAAATAATTCGGGATATTGTTCTGTATTTTTTCCGGAAACAAAAAAAGTGGCTTTGGCATCTACTTGTTGCAGGGTGTCCAAAACGAACGAAGTTGCTTTAGGCGAAGGACCGTCATCAAAAGTCAGGAATAATTCCGGTCGATTTGTTTTTATACGAAAAGTCCCCGCCCATCGAAGATAAGCAGGGACATAGTATTGACAACAAGATGCCATAATTATAATTTCCCGAAATCCTGATAGTAATTCGTCAGGATAGGTTCCAAATCTTTGGTAAACTTTTCTTGTTTGTTTTGTTGTGCCATTTGATAAAGTCCCTGAAGTATGCTGACATCTCTTTGTATCGGGTCTTTCAAAAATCTTTTCTGATCCATATCCAGTCGAGCATAGTAATTCAAATCATCTGTAATTCTGTCTTTGAATACATTCATGATATACATAGCTCTATCCGGTTCATGTAGTTTGAAGTATAAATCAATTATAGGATACATAAACATATCAAATGGTACTGTTTTGTTGGGCATTACTTCCATGCATTTATCCAATACTTTTTTAGCTTTTGCTGTGTCGCCTTCTGCCATCAGTTGTGCTGCTAATCTTGAGAAATTGTTTCTGAAATTCATTGTCATTCTTCTGTTATTCTCATCAAGATATACTGTTGTGTCATTAATCCCGCCCCATTTAAATTTGTGCATTAAATTATCATACATAATTTTGGAATTAACTCGTCCGAGTTGTCCTTGGACACCTTTGCTACGGATAGGTGTAATACGATAAGTCATGCCTTCCAGCTGGAAATAATCTTCCAGATTCATATAATTATCACGCCCTACAGTAATGGCAAAATAAATTGGTCGTTTCCAGTCGTTGGTACTTATCATATCCATCACCATCAAATCACCTTTTAAGATATAATTTTTCTTTATATCCAAAGGAATTACTTTTGGGACATAAGCTGTATCTTTAATATTTACTGTGCCATTAGCCAAACAATTTTTCAAATTAACAGGAAGAGCTAATTTTTTTGTGGGTAAGAAAGATATTCTTTCACCTGTATTTGCCTGTACTTTTGCACGAGGGTCATCGGTTTTAATAAAGTCTAAAACATCTTTTAAATATTTTCGATCTTTAAACATCGCAACATAAGGGAGATAATCTCTTGTGCCTTGTGCATACTGATCGTGTGTAAATGAATTTGGAATAGGATCAGATTCGTAAGCTTTTCGTTTCATCTGATCAATATACCAATCAGTATTAAACAAACTAAGGTTGACTACTCGCACATCGGTACGGACCCCTTCTACTTCTTGTGCATACCACAAAGGGAAAGTATCATTATCACCGTTGGTAAAAATAATAGAGTTTGGAGCACATGATTGCAGATAATTTTCGGCAAAATCACGAGCGGTATAGCGATTTGAACGGTCGTGATCATCCCAATTTTGTGCTCCCATATTAATAGGTACAGCAAATAGTGTAACCACCCCAATAGCACCTGCAATGACTACAGAGTCTTTCTTTTTTGCCAACCATTTATAAATTGCCATCACTCCGAGACCAATCCACATGGCAAAGGCGTAGAAAGAGCCGACATAGGCATAGTCCCTTTCACGCGGCTGCAACGGATACTGATTCAAATAAACTACAATTGCCAAACCTGTCATAATAAATAAAAGCATAACTACCCAAAAATCGGGTGCATGATTTTTTGAGTGGAAATATAATCCTATTAATCCAAGTAATAATGGCAACATAAAATAGACATTCCGTGCCTTATTGTCTTTTAAACTGTGTGGTAAGTTGTCTTGTGGTCCTAATCGTGCATTGTCAATAAACGGGATACCGCTAAGCCAGTTCCCACGGATGATACTACCGTGTCCCTGAATATCATTTTGCCTGCCTGAGAAATTCCACATAAAATACCGCAGATACATAAACCCGATTTGGTATTTAAAGAAATAAGCAAGGTTTTCGCCAAAAGTGGGTTTGTAAATAGTTTTTGTACCTCCTTTACCATTAGAAACCTGAATAGGTATTCCTTCAATATTTGCCCATCTTTTGTATTCACGAACATGTTGAGGTTGTGGCGACCACATTCGTGGGAAGAAAGAAGTAAACCTGTCATCGTAAACAGGAACATCTTTATAGCCGGCAATCTTATATTTTCCGTCTTCCCTTTCATAATAAGGATCACCCTTTTCATATTTTATAATTGGTGCATTGTAACATTGTCCGTAAAATAGAGGTCTGTCACCATATTGTTCGCGATCTAGATAAGCCAAAAGCGAGAAAACATCTTCCGGGTTATTTTCGTCCAACGGCGGATTAGCATTGGAGCGGATTACAATTACAATGAAAGTGGAATATCCGATAAGAATCATAGTAAATATCAGGATAACGGTATGCCACAGTGGTTTTTGTTTTTTGAAGGTGTATCGCAATCCCCAAATGATTAAACCTACCAAAAGGGCAAGATAGAAGATAACGCCCGAATTATACGGAAGTCCAAATCCATTTACAAACATTAATTCAAACCAACTGGAAACAATCACGATGCCGGGAATAATACCCCACATTGTAAATCCGAGAATAAATAAAGCTAAAAGCGATGTGATGATGATGCCTTTCCGTGTAGGTTGATTTTTTCTGAAATAATATATAAATACAATGGGAACAACTACCAATAAACTTAATAAGTGAACGCCTATAGAAAGTCCAATAAGATAGGCAATTAGGATAATCCATCGGTTGGAGTATGGTTCATCAGCAACATCTTCCCATTTCAAAATTGCCCAAAATACCAAAGCCGTAAAAAGGGACGATGAAGCATAAACTTCCGCCTCCACCGCCGAAAACCAAAAAGAATCAGAAAATGTATAAGCCAAAGCACCAACAATACCACTGGCAAAAATAGCCACTAGATTACCGGTTGTTAACTCTTCTTTGCGTCGTAAAATAATTTTCTTGGCAAGGTGTGTAATGGTCCAAAATAGAAACAAAATGGTAAACGCACTTGCCAGTGCCGACATAGAATTAACTAAAATCGGGACTTGTTGCGGTGAGGAAGCAAAGAGCGAAACAAATCGTGCCATTAACATAAACAATGGAGCTCCGGGAGGATGTCCTACTTCTAATTTGTACGAAGTAGCTAAAAACTCGCCACAATCCCAAAAACTGGCAGTTGGCTCAATAGTTGAAAGGAAAGTAAATGCCGCAATTGCAAATACAACCCATCCAATAATATTATTGTAAAACCGGTAAGACTTTTTCATAGTTAATTACGATTAAATAAAAATATGGTGAAGCGAAAATACGACATTTTTTAAGAAGTCAATCTTATTTCATTTCAATATTTGTTAAAAATGGTTAATAACCTAGGTTTGACATAAGAAATATTCAAATTATTTTTATCCACCATAACCGTTTTTTGCAATACCGAAATGAATTTTAAAAAATCTTAATTTCCACACCATAGATTTTTAGTAGATTTGTAAAAAAAGATAAAGTGGCATTTGAGCAACGAAAAAATATTATCCTCTCATTAATCATTGCTCTGGCATTGATATATGTCGGACGGTTGTTTTATTTGCAAGTTATTAATAAATCGTATCAGATATCGGCAGAAAATAATGTTTTGCGTTTTGTAACAAAATATCCCGAACGGGGATTAATTTATGACAGAAATCATAAACTACTGGTTTTCAATAAGGCATCGTATGATTTAATGGTTATTCCAAATAAAATTAAGAATCTTGATACAACAGCATTGTGTAACTTAGTACACTTTGATAAAAAAGAATTTATTAAACAACTGAAAAAAGCTAAGAAATATTCCGCTTATAAACCGTCGGTAATTATTAAGTTGTTAGACGAAGAAGAATTTTCGGCATTGCAAGATCAACTTTTCCGGTTCCACGGGTTTTATTTACAACGGCGATTAATCCGGAATTATACAGATACCATTGCGTCACATTTGTTGGGGTATATTGGTGAAGTTTCTGAAAAACAGATACAAGCAGACCCCTATTATGTTCAAGGCGACTATGTTGGCATTAGTGGCGTTGAAAAATCTTACGAAACAGAACTTAGAGGAAAGAAAGGTGTTAATATTTTTCAGGTAGATGTTCACAATCGCATAAAAGACCGTTTTGCCAACGGGAAATATGATACTTTACCTGAAAAAGGAAAAGATTTAACAATAACCATTGATAAAGAATTACAGCATTACGGTGAATATTTGTTACACGGAAAAGTCGGGAGTATTGTTGCCATTGAACCGGCCACAGGTGAGGTGCTGGCATTTGTTTCTTCACCTACCTATAATCCAAATATGCTGATTAATCATAACCGTTCAAAATATTACAGGATGTTGATACTTGACAGCTTAAAACCGTTATTTAATCGGGCTCTGATGTCAAAATATCCTCCCGGCTCTACTTTTAAAATTGCAAATGCCTTAGTTGGTCAAGAAGAAGGAATTTTATTCCCGAATACTTATTATAGTTGTAATTATGGTTATCATGCCGGTGGACTGACTGTTGGTTGTCATGGACATAAATCGCCGCTCAATCTGGTAGAATCTATCCAGATTTCTTGCAATGCTTATTACTGTAATGTTTTTCGGAACATATTGGAACACAATAAAAAAAATGAATCGGTTGAATTGGCGTTTAAAACATGGCGGCATTATATTACTTCATTGGGATTTGGCAATAAACTCGGGATTGATTTGCCTAACGAATCTCCCGGATTTATACCGACAACCAAATATTTTGATAAATTTTACGGCAGAGGACATTGGAATGGCTTAACGGTTATTTCAATGGCAATAGGACAAGGTGAGATATTGGCTACGCCTTTGCAACTGGCTAATTTTGCTGCAATAATTGCAAACAAAGGTTATTATAAAATTCCACATGTTGTTAAAGCAATTAAAGACTCAAGTATTGATATCCGTTATCAAGTTAATCATTATACGAATATAAAAAAACAATATTTTGAAGTTGTAACTGAGGGTATGTATTTAGTAGTTAACGGTGGTGAAGGTTCTACTGCCCACATTGCTAAAATCCCGGGGATAGATGTTTGCGGGAAAACCGGAACGGCACAAAATCCACACGGGAAAGACCATTCCATCTTTATGGCTTTTGCACCGCGGCAGAATCCTAAAATTGCAATTGCCGTAGTTGTGGAGAATGGTGGTTATGGTGCTACAATTGCTGCCCCGATTTCTCGGCTGATGATTGAAAAGTATCTAAATGATAGTATTTCACAACCTTATTTGGAAAAATATGTTTTGGAAAAAAAATAGAAGAAATAATAATTTGATATAAAACATTCATGATTGATTTAAAACACACATTATTAATTACGAATTATCAATTAGGAATTACGAATGAAAAATATGTTAATCTGCTAATAA
>JALTEO010000228.1 GCA_027073875.1 Bacteroidales bacterium | reverse complement strand
ATAATAGACCACAAGTTACAAACTTGCGGCAGATGGGGAATAAAGCATTCAAAACAATTTGAAACATTCTGTTTTTAAATTTTACTTTACTTTTGCAAAAAACACCCGATGAAAACCATTATCCTCCTTCGCCACGCCTACGCAGAGAGACAAACAGGCAAAGACGATTTTTACAGACATCTCAGTGATGAAGGCGTGCAAGTTGCCGGATTAATGAGTCACGAACTAAAAAAACAGTGTTCCAAAATTGATTTAATTGTTTCGAGTGCAGCCCTTCGCACCAAAGAAACAGCAGAAATTTTCCAAAAAGAAGCTTTTCCAAATACAACCATCCGGTTAGAAAAAGATTTGTATTTCTGGCAGTTTACCGACCGGTTTTTCGATTTTGTTTACGGTTTGGATAATTCCACAGAAACTGTTCTCTTTGTGGGACACAACCCTGTTTTTTCGTTTCTGGCACAATCGCTATCCGGAAATCCCAATCTCTACTTCTATCCAAGTTCTTTTCTAATCGTCAATTTTCAAACTGAACAGTGGACTAATATTAATAACGGCACAGTAGAAAATTCGGTTTTTGTAAGTTCAAAAGGATAAAGCTAAGAAATTATCTTGAATAATCCTGAAAATTCATCTTACTTGATCAAAACAACCTTTTTTACCACAGAACCGTTATTATTTCTAACTTTTACAAAGTAAATACCTGAATTCAAAGAACTCAAATTAACGGTTTGAACATTTTTACGGCTTTGAACTAACTGTCCTAATTGTGAGTAAACTTCAACATCTGAACTTACTGAAATATGAACAACACCTGTTGTTAATGTAGGATAAACAGAAATTGTTTGGGTATTAATTGTATTGGTATTTACTGCTTCGCTAATTGTAACATCATCAAAATATAAAAAATACATAAACGCATCACTATATGCATAAAAACCCAAGTTATAAGTACCATCAGTAGAAACCGTAAAGGTAGATGTAGATTGCATCCACTCTTTATTTGTAATTGTTCCTAAATCAACAATTTGTTGTGTCATGTCAGTTGAAACAGGTGCATCACCTAACATTACTTTCATTTTTTCAGGATAACTAGCACTCCTTACCTTATACCAAAAGATTAATTGATAAGTTTTAGAAGCCTGCAAATCAATACAGTTTGAATACATATAGTCATCAGCAGCATTATTTCTATTCTCCCTATACTTAGCAGCATAGTCATCACCATGACCACCACCCTCAGAACTAATATCATAAATACCCCATGTTGAGCCATCAGCATTTACATCTTCACTAAACCAACCAATAAAATCATTATTAACAAACTGAACAGTATAGGGAATAATAGCAGGATTGGTATGTATTGTAACACCATGGACTGTATCATTTGTATTATCATTATCAGAAGCTAAGGTTGTGTAAGCATTAATTTTATAAGAACCTGAATCCGACATATCAACATTGAAGTTAACATCTACATAAGCACCAACCGCCAAAGGGACAGGAACCGTAACGGTAGTAGCTCCAGCACCATTTACGGTATAGACCAAATCAAAAGTATTGGTTAAGTCACTTGAACCTAGATTTTGAACAGTTACAGTTACTTGTTCAGAATCAGTTAAACCACATTGAGCATTAGGAAGTACAATAGCAGTACATGCTACATCATCATAAGCAACACCGTCATCAACAACAGCTTTAATTTGCCAGTTATGATGAGTTGATGTATTAGAACCATCAGTAAGATGATACCAAGCTGAATTATTGACACATATCAAATCACCATATCCGTGTGCTTCCGGAGGCCGAGTATCTATAAACATTCCATAATTATTTGATTTTGCAGTATAACCAATAAACAACGAATCACCATTAATAGTATAAGCAGAATCTAAAACGATGGTATTCCATCCTGATTTTAATCTAGAAAGATCAACTGATTGCGTATAAGCAGGGTGAGTGGCAAAATCTGATGTGTCTGTCCAAATTTCAATACTGGCATTTGACAATGCTGCCGGATCTACTCCAATAATAATTTTATTGATTTTTTTTCCACTGTAAGTAGCCATTATTGTATCAGGGAAATAAGCTAAATCTGTGAAAACCTTTGATGATGTAGAACCAACATTATCTCCAACAGAATCTGCACTGTAAGTCAAAGTAGCAACTGCTACCCTGTTTGAATTAAGTTTTTGTTGTAGATGAATCTTTGGACCTACTTGGACTTGTTGGGCAAATAATGATCCCGTCAACAAAATTACTGCCATTAAAGATAATATT
>JALTEO010000227.1 GCA_027073875.1 Bacteroidales bacterium | reverse complement strand
TTTCACCAATAAGTAAAGAAAATATTTTTATTTCAGTAACCGGATAAATTCAACCGGCAGATAAAACATATAAGAAAATTTAACATTTACTCACATAATAAACATTAAATTTGCTGCTTGTATGTCGGCATTTTTTTTTCAATTAAAACTCTTTACCAAACGGTTGCTTTGGGCATTGCTTTTTTTAGAAGCATCACGACTGTATTTTTTTATCCGGAATTTTAATCATTTTGAGTCTCTTAAATTTTCAGAGATTCTCATATCTTTTTTTCATGGTATTCAGTTTGATTATTACAGCTTTTTTGTTTTCGGAAGCATTTTTTTTATTTTCGGATTTATTCCATGCAAATGCTTTTTTAACAAGAAATACCAAACACTTTCCAAAATCTTTTTTGTTTTCGGCATTGCAATCATATTACTTATAAATTTTATTGACTCTGAGTACTTTAGGTTTACAGGAAAACGCTCAACCTTTGATTTATTTACCATGATTGGTACCGGTGATGACACCTTAAACATGTTGCCGAATTTTATTCATGATTTTTGGTATTCCGTCATCATCTTTTTTGCCTTTATATGGTTAGTTATACGGTTTTATCCTAAAATTCCAAAGGGAAAGCCAACCTATCCGGAGATAAGATTCTTTCCTACAATAATCTACAACTTTCTGACTTTTATTCTCCTGTTTTTTCTTGCACGCGGATTTGGGATGTACCCCACTACTATGGCTAATGCTATAGAAAAAAATCCAACGGCCATTCCTCTGACATTAAACTCCTGTTTTAGCATTATCCAAACCATTGGTCAAGAAAACCTTAAACCCATCAACTACTTTTCCACAAAAAAAGCTCAACAATATTATTCTCCTATTCACCAATACCAAAGTCAAATACCTTTTTCCCGTAAAAATGTGGTTGTTCTTATTTTAGAAAGTTTCGGAAAAGAATATGTCGGATTTTATAATCACGGAAAAGGTTACACTCCATTTTTAGATTCATTACTTCAACACTGTTTAACATTTCGTTACAGTTTAGCCAATGGCAAGAAATCGGTAGAGGGGATTCCTGCCGTTGTTGCCTCTATCCCTAACTTACAGGACAATCCATTTATTTTCTCACCATTTATTTCCAACCGGTTCACCTCACTGGCTTCCATCTTAGGAAATGAGGGCTACCAAACTGCTTTTTTCCATGGCGGGAAAAATGGCACTATGGGATTTGACCTATTTGCCAAAGCCGCCGGATTTCAAGCATATTACGGGAAAAACGAATACCCTGACCAAAAAGACTATGACGGCAATTGGGGCATTTATGATGAACCTTATCTACAATACATTGCAAAAAAACTAAATTCATTCCGGCAGCCGTTTTTCATTTCCGAGTTCACATTATCATCACACCATCCTTACAAAGTGCCTCCACAATATAAAGGTAAATTCCCTAAAGGTTCGTTACCTATTCATCGTGTAGTAGCATATTCCGATTATGCACTGAAACAATTTTTTGAAACGGCACAAAAGCAACCGTGGTATAAAAACACGCTTTTTGTTTTAGTTGCCGATCATACTTCACTCAGCGAAAAATCTGCATATCAGAATGCTTTGGGAACATTTGAAATTACGATGGCTTACTTTGCACCTGACGATTCCAGTTTACAGAAACAAGAAAACACGGTTACACAACAAATTGACATTATGCCTTCGATTTTAGATTATCTCCACTATTCAAAACCGTTTTTTTCATTCGGAGAAAGTGTCTTTTCAAGAACTAATCACCGGTATGCCGTTACCTATTTGAATGGTCTTTACGAAATGACTACCTCTAACAGATTCCTTCTATTTGACAAAAACACCATCAAAGGTATTTATCAACTTCCCGAAGATTCACTTTTACAGAAAAATCTATTTTCCCCCGACACAAAATATCCGGCATTAGACACTTTAAAAGCTTTTTTACAAATTTACAGTCATTCGCTGGTTAATAATAAAATGCTCCCTTAACCCTAATGACTAAACAAAAAAGAAATATTTTTTTTATCGTCAATCCACATTCGGGAAACAAGAAAAAAACGCGGGTTGTCAAAAAAATCAATACCGAGTTAGACTCTCATATTTTTGAGCCACATATCATTCAAACAGAGACACTCAAAGAATTATCATCTACCCTTGGCACCATAAAAAAAGATAAAAACAATATTGTAGTAGCCGTAGGTGGTGACGGCACTATAAACCGCATTGTTAATGAGATTGTTGACACCGGTATTTCATTCGGGATAATTCCCCGTGGCTCCGGCAATGGGTTGGCAAGAGAGCTTAAAATTCCTCAAACCATAAGCGGTGCTATTCGTGTACTCAACCAATCTTATTCTCGTAAAATTGATGTCATACAGTTAAATAACCTTTTCTCAGTTAATGTTTCGGGCGTAGGATTTGATGCAATTATTGCAAAAAAATTCTCAGAATTGGAACACCGTGGCTTCAAGAACTATCTAAAAATTACAGCCCGAGAAATAACAAAAATTAAACCGGAAAATTACAAGATGCTAATTGATGGGAACAAACTTAACCCCGAAGTTTATTTAATCAGTTTTGCCAATTCGCGACAATGGGGAAATAATGCCTACATCGCCCCTAAAGCAAAAATTGATGACGGACTAATTGATGTTGTTATGCTTCATCCTTTTCCTTTGCTTCCTGCACCTATGCTGGTTGCCGGTTTATTCACAAAAACTTTAAAAAATTCACGCTATTTGGATACCATAAAAGCCAAAGAAATTGTTATCCAAAAAGAAGGAGAAATTTTTGCTCACATCGATGGTGAACCATATACTTTTAAAAATCAACTTAAAATAACTATCCACAAGAAAAAGCTAAATATTCTAGCTCCTAAAATGTAACAAAAACATTCTAAAATTTGTTTAGAAAAAAAACTTTTGAGCAACTTTGTGAGACAAAAAATATCACAAAGAACACCGAGCACCACAGAGTTACACAAAGAAAAAAATTATTATAGCCGTTTTCTGCAAATTTACTTTAACTTTGTAATCTGATGAAAAAGAAACTATTTATACTCGTAATTGTATTTTGTGGAGTTATCTTTTCGTCCTACGGACAAGACTTCATTAAAGAAGATACTCCTCCGGCTCAAGAAAAACAAAAACCCAATTGGAAAGACCGGTTAATCTACGGTGGCAACTTGTGGTTTAGCTTCGGGACTATTCGCTCGGTAGATATTTCACCTATGATTGGTTACATTATTAAACCACGGGTAATAGCAGGAACTTATCTTTTTTACAATTATTATGAAAATATGTATTATAATTTCAGTACAGATTTATACGGATTTCGTCCTTACATACAAGTAACTCTCATTAAAGATATTAATGAAGCTCTCAACACTCTGTCATCTAACGAAACCAGTATTGTCCTTCAGGGAGAGACAGAGTTTATGAGTCTAAATAAAAACTTATTTTCCTCCTATCCGATTTTCGTCACCGATGCTAACAGAATCTGGATAAATAGTATTTTTGTCGGTGGAGGTATCCGGCAAACTGCCGGCGGAAAATCAGGAATGTACCTGTTGCTTATGTGGAATATTTCAAATAATCTTTACTATCCCTACGGAAATCCTATTATCCGTTTCGGATTTAATTTCTAGCTTATGCACACACTTAATGCTTACGAACTGATTATTACCGGTTCAATCATTATTATTATTTCTTACGGCTTTAATATTTTGGCAAAAAGAACAAATATCCCAAGCGTTCTAATGCTCATTACGCTGGGATTTATTCTAAAAATAGCCATTAATATTTTTGATCTAAAACAAGTTCAGTGGTTTCCCATTTTAGAAGTATTAGGCATCATTGGGTTAATAATGATTGTATTAGAAGCTGCATTAGAGCTCAAACTTACACGGGACAAATTACCCTTAATAGGCAAATCGTTTCTGATTGCTTTTCTAAATATTACAGTTAATATTTTTATCATCTCACAAATTTTCCGGCTGTTTTATCCCGAGATGATACTGCTTAATGCCCTAATTTATGCCGTTCCGGTTTCTATTATCAGCTCTGCTATTGTTATTCCAAGCATTAGCAATTTAGATGAAACCCGAAAGGAATTTATGATTTACGAAAGTACTTTCTCCGATATTCTCGGTATTATGTTTTTTTATTTCTTGCTTGGCTCTCCCGAACATAATTCGGCAAAATCGCTGTCGCTCGGTATTTTCAGTAATATACTTATTACAATTGTGGCCTCCATAGTACTCAGCTACATCCTGCTTTTCACTTTTCAACGCATCAAAACACAAATCAAACTGTTTCTGCTTATTGCCGTACTAATCCTTTTATATGCCGTGGGAAAAGTCATGCACTTCTCCTCGTTAATTATGATTCTTTTCTTTGGGCTGATACTGGAAAACCGCGAAATTTTTGTCGGCAAACGACTATCCAAGTTTTTTGACAAAGAAGCTGCTACCAATATTACCAATAACCTTAAAATCATCACCTTTGAAACATCTTTCGTTGTGCGTACTTTTTTCTTCGTCATATTTGGAATTACCATAACACTAACAAATATTATCAATTTTAAAGTTTGGATTGTTAGTTTAATTGTCCTTGGATTTATTTATTTCGGCAGATGGATTTTTCTGAGAATCTTTGTTGGGAAGAACTTATTCCCCGAATTACTGTTAGCTCCTCGTGGACTAATTACTATCTTGCTCTTTTATGCCATTCCAACACAACATCAGGTTAAAGATTTTAACGAAGGAATTCTGTTAGTAATCATCATTGTTACCAGTGTATTAATGGCATACGCATTAATTAAAGACAAAAAAAGGAAACAAGAAGAACTGCCATCGCTTTCAACGGATGAACACGAACCGGATTTTGTTGAAGACCATTAATCACGAAAAAAGACCTTTGCGAAATCCGGGAAAGCTATAATATCTCCGCCACCACAAATGCACTTCCGGTAACAAGCACCAAGTCATTTTCCCCTGCCGCATTTTTAGCTTCAGAAAAAGCTTTTTTCACATCATCAATAACCTGACCATCTAAGTTATTTCTTGCCGCTTTATCTTTCAATATATCTACCGGCAACGCTCGCGGAATTTTTGCTTCGGTAAAATAATAAACAGCATTTTGCGGAAATAACTTCAAGATTTTATCCACTTCCTTATCATTAACAAATCCCGTAACAATATGTAAGTTCTTGTAAGGTGTATTTTTTACTTGCTCAAATACTTCCGTCAATCCTGCTTCATTATGGGCAATATCTAAAACTACCATCGGATTATATTGTAATATCTGCCATCGTCCTTGAAAACCTGTCAACGAACAAGCATTAGCCAAGCCATCATAGATATGTTGCCGGGAAATTTCAAGATTTTTTAATTTCTCAATAGCACATAATACTGTTACCAAATTTTTTTGCTGATATCTTCCAAGCAAATCCAATGTTAATTGAGAATAAACAAGCTTTCCGTTTTGTTTAACATTATAGTATATCTCATTCTGAAAATTTTCCAATCCGTATTCTATATGATAACAATCTCCGGCAAAAGTAATTTCACTCTGTTGATTTTTGGCTTTTTCCTGAAAAATGTTCGTGGTCTCCGGCTGCCTTTCACCAATAACGACAGGGATTTTCTTTTTGATTATTCCGGCTTTTTCCCCTGCAATTTCCGGTAAAGTTTTACCTAAAAATGTCGTATGATCATAAGCAATATTAGTAATAACAGACAAAAGCGGTGTTATAATATTCGTAGAATCCAATCGTCCGCCCATTCCTGTTTCAATCACGGCTACATCTACTTTTTCAGTGGCAAAATAATCAAATGCCATCATTACTGTCAATTCAAAGAATGACGGCTGAACTTTAGCAATAATATCTTGACTTTTTTCAATAAACCGTATCACGAAATCCTTGGAAACAGGTTCTCCATTAATTTTTATCCGTTCCCTAAAATCTTTCAGATGCGGTGAAGTATAAAGACCTGTTTTATAGCCCGCTTTCTGCAATACAGCTGCTAACATATGTGATACAGAACCTTTACCGTTGGTTCCGGCAATATGAATAGTTTTGAATTGACGATGCTGATGTCCATAAAACTCATCCAGTGCCAGCGTATTGGACAAATCACTTTTATATGCCGCCTTACCAACCCGTTGAAATATTGGCAATTGGGAATAAAGAAATTCTAATGTTTCGTCGTATGTCACTATTTTATCAATGTTATTTTTACATACAATTTATTACATTCTTGATATGAATAAAGCGAGTTAAGATGCTGAAAACCAGAAATCAAGTTTCGATGGCAGTCAAGTTCAGCATGACGCTCTCCTTTTCGGCGTTTTGGAATCTATCCGGCAGTGGCGTCATTCCGAACTTGATTCGGAATCTATTTTTGAAATCCTGAACCAAGTTCATGATGACAAGTACAAAAAACGCTCTCCTTTTCGGAAAGATTTTCCTCTTTTCTATCCTCCTATTCATACAATTCACTGCGTTCTTCTATAAATAAATCTGGCTAACAATAAAAAAGCATCTGACCACTACAATCAGATGCTTCAAAAGTAAAGTTTTTTAATGAAAGAATAATCTATTTTTCACCTTTTGCATTTGCAACAAGGAATTGTCTATTAAGCTTGGCAATATGTGCAATTGAAACATTTTTAGGACATTCTACTTCACATGCACCGGTGTTTGTACAACTACCAAATCCAAGTTCTTCCATTTTAGCAATCATATTTCGTACTCTTCTTCCGGCTTCCACTTTCCCTTGCGGTAAATGAGCAAAATGAGATACTTTGGCTGCCACAAACAGCATTGCCGAAGCATTTTTACAAGTAGCTACGCAAGCACCACAACCAATACATGCAGCAGCATCCATAGCCATTTCGGCATCATCTTTCGGGATAGGAATTGCATTTCCGTCAGGAGCACTTCCCGTATTAACGGAAATGTAACCACCTGCCTGATTAATTTTATCAAAAGCAGAACGGTCAACCATCAAGTCTTTGATTACCGGAAATGCTTTAGCACGCCACGGTTCAATCCAAATGGTTTGTCCGTCTTTGAATTTACGCATATATAATTGGCAGGTAGTAGCACCTTCGCCCGGTCCGTGTGCACGACCATTAATATGCATACTACACATACCACAAATACCTTCGCGACAATCGTGGTCATAGGCAACAGGTTCTTCGCCATTTCTAACAAGTTCGTCATTCATGATATCAAACATCTCTAAGAAAGATGCATCGGAAGAAATATCTTTTACCTGAATAGTCTCAAATTTTCCTTTAGACTGACTATCCTTTTGCCGCCATATTTTTAATGTAAAGTCCATAATCAAATTTTATTATTTTTTATAATTTCTCTGTTTAACTTCAATTGCCTCGTAAACAAGTGGCTCTTTGTGCAGTTCAGGGTCTTGACCTTCGCCTTTATATTCCCAAGCAGCTACATACATATATTCATCGTCGCGTCGCATGGCTTCACCCTCTTCGGTTTGATATTCTTCACGGAAATGACCACCACAAGACTCATTACGGTTCAATGCATCGCGTAAAATTAATTCGCCCATATCAAAGAAATCGGCAACTCGCAATCCTTTTTCCAATTCAGGATTAACACCATCGG
>JALTEO010000226.1 GCA_027073875.1 Bacteroidales bacterium | reverse complement strand
AAATTGACTATTTAATTGTATTATATCGACAAAATGAAAAAAAAGTGTTATAATAGTTTTAATGATTGATTAAGGAGGAACGAAAAGCCCCGAAAGTTTGGCGACAGAGGGACTTTTCTAACAATGTATGTATGATAGTATTATAAACAAAAAAGAAGAAAATGTCAACAATTTAGCCACACTTTTACAAGTGAAAGGTAAGGGCGATTTATGGGAATTATACGAGTATGGATTACCATGTCCACACGAGTATCAGCGATACGGTGAAAGCTACGAAATAGCTTGGTATCTCGATGGTGTATTTTTTACAAAGAAAAGCACCGACTACATCAACGATATTTTAGCAAGGTTTGTTTTAAGCTTTGACAATATCACTTACAGCACAGCAAAGCCCATAAAAAAGGGCGACAAAGAAACTTTAAAACTCAAACTATTCAAACAATTAAACAGCATAAAAAAGCACGACTTTACAGCAAACCATAACAAGTATGAGGACATGGTTTTTTGGTCATTAAAATTGTTTGTTGAGCATTATATTAGCAAGGGTGGTTTTTGTCCTTATGACACATTAGAAAGCTTTGCACTAAATCACTACATTGACCATGTTAAGGACAGAAGCACACTAAAAGCAAAGTGCAGAAGCATCTGGAATTATTATGAAAATAGGGATTGGCGAAGCGACAAAGAAAATAACAAATATGAAAAAAAATTCACAAGGGAGGAGTATCTGATGACACGACAAGAAAATATGAAAAAGCAAAATGAAGCACGACAAGAAAAAACACGGAGGGCAGTTATACAAGCTATTACAGGAATGTTTGCAGACGACTATAAAAAGAAAAGTGGCAAGTGGAACATTAGCAAAATAGCAAAAGAAATACATGTCAGCCGTGATAGTGTTTATAAATATATCAACGAATACGAAGCCCAAAAATAGCGAAGCGACAAAGACATATCAATGTCAAATTTTAATAAACTTTTTTTAAAAGTTTTCGGGGGGATTGCATAAGGGGCAGAATGCTCCCTTTGCCAAGATATACACGGCTAATAGCCGAGTATGTGTATCTTGCACACTAACACTTTTAATTTAACTGTTTTTTTTTCAGACATCTTTATAATAGAGTTGGTTTACCAACAATAGGGGGATAGATGAATGTTGAAAAATTATACAGTTAAAATACAAAATGTTGAAGTAGGAAAGCAAAACAAATTGCTTAACTACTTGACTGACACACGACACAAAAATCATATAAACTCAACCATCATAAATGCAACCGAAGTTGATGAAGAAAATTACAAGTTGAATTTACTGAAAAAACTTCATCAGCAAGAATTGAGTTATATGAAAAATGCAAAGGGTGGCAGAAAATTAAAGCGAATAGCGAAGACTATGATATTTAATTTACCAAAAGATTATGATGCAACAGCAGAACAGTTAAAAATAATCAATTTAAAGCTATTAGAAGGCTTTAAAAATCTTTTTGAAGGTCTTAGTGTAGATTTAACAGAAAAGGACATATTTAGCGTTATACACGCCGAAAAAGAAAAACAAGACCATTGGCATTTTATTTTGCCCATGTTAGATAATAACGGAAAAAACATCAGGCACTTTAATAGCCCTGCATTTGCTAAAAAAGTTAAAGTGCTTTTTACGGAAATCGTAGATGCCACACTAAACACCGATATTAAGCACTATGTGCCACTTACACCAGAACAACAAGCACATAATGCTTACTTACAAGATTTAGAGCGGTTAAAGTCCGATTATACGAGAATGTTAAGTGATAGCAGTATCACGGAAAAGGCTTCAAATTTTATTCGTAACGAAATCATCAAAATTGATAGGACTTTGAAAAACAACACACCTGAAACGATTAAGGACTACATGGCTACTATCAACAAGGGGGTAGTTAAGGTCAATAAATCTAATACACTTGGGAATACATCTCCATTAAAAATATAGACTAAAAGCGAGGTGGATACCACCATCTTACATTTAAGAAAAAAAGGTATGCCACACGGGGGTGGCTTTATTTTCTTAAACGGAAATATTGGTCGCTTCGCTTCCCATTTCCTAAACCCGATTTTGACAAGCAAAATCGTATACCCCTTATACAAATACGGAATCGACACTTTTTATTTTCCTCACATGTGCGAGAGAAATTGACTATTTAATTGTATTATATCGACAAAATGAAAAAAAAGTGTTATAATAGTTTTAATGATTGATTAAGGAGGAACGAAAAGCCCCGAAAGTTTGGCGACAGAGGGACTTTTCTAACAATGT
>JALTEO010000225.1 GCA_027073875.1 Bacteroidales bacterium | reverse complement strand
GAATATATGATTTTTTGAGTATTTTGAGTATAAGGAAAAGAAAAAAATATAAATAATTGATACACAAGAAAAACAAAATGGAAATGACAAATTTGCTACAAGAAAATAGAAATATGGAAAGCCAATGCTCGACTGAAATTATAAACGGAAGTAAAAGGAATTAAAAAAAATATGTTTGAACAAGTATTTAAAAATATAGACGATATACTGCACAAAGACGCAGGTTGTGGAAGTGAACTGGATTATGTAGAGCAAACCTCGTGGGTTTTGTTCCTGAAATATCTTGACGATTTAGAAAAAGATAAGGAAACAGCAGCACTTTTATCTGGAAAAACTTACGAAAAAATAATTGAACCTAAATTCCAATGGACTTCGTGGGCTGCACCAAAACTTGAAAACGGAAAAATAGATCACAACTCAATGACAGGTGATGACTTGGTGGACTTTGTGAATGGTGAACTATTTCCATACTTGAAAAAGTTTAAAACCAATGCAGAAAGTGCCGACACAATTGAATACAAAATTGGTGAGATTTTTAGCGAACTGAAAAACAGAATACAAAGTGGTTACAATCTGCGAGAAGTTATAAATTTAATTGACGAACTGCGATTTAGAACCCACGCTGAAAAACACGAAATGAGCCATTTATATGAAGGCAAAATTAAAAATATGGGCAATGCAGGGCGAAACGGTGGAGAATATTACACCCCGCGTCCATTGATTAGAACTATTGTAAAAGTGGTAAATCCAAAAATTGGAGAAACTATTTATGATGGTGCTGTTGGTTCTGCAGGTTTCTTGGTTGAAGCATTTAATCACTTGAACAAAAAAGGATTATCTACCAGCCAAGTTGAAACCTTGCAGAAAAAGACTTTTTACGGAAAAGAGAAAAAATCACTTGCCTATATTATTGGTATTATGAATATGATTTTGCACGGAGTAGAAGCTCCAAACATTATTCATACCAATACACTTGCTGAAAATTTATCCGATATACAAGAAAAAGACCGCTACAATGTTATTTTGGCAAATCCACCATTTGGCGGAAAAGAGCGAGCCGAAGTGCAACAAAACTTTCCCATTAAAACAGGCGAAACAGCAAGTCTGTTTTTGCAACATTTTATTAAAATATTAAAAGCGGGCGGAAAAGCAGGTGTTGTCATTAAAAATACTTTTTTGAGTAATACCGACAATGCCTCTGTTGCTCTTAGAAAAGAACTTTTAACCAATTGCAATTTGCATACTGTTTTAGATTTACCAAGCGGTGTTTTTCAAGGTGCAGGAGTAAAAACAGTTGTTCTGTTTTTTGAAAAAGGAAAACCAACACAAAAAACTTGGTTTTATCAACTAAATTTAGACAGGAATTTAGGTAAAACAAATCCGCTGAATGAAAAAGATTTAGCCGAATTTGTAGAACTGCACGCTTCGAGAGCCTCAACGTACGAAGGTCCGGAAACAGAAAACTCTTGGAATGTTTCGATGGCTGAGGTTCTCGAAGCCGGAGATACCTATGATTTATCGGTTAAAAATCCAAACACACCCGAAGAACCGCCTTTGCGAGAGCCAAAAGAAATTATGCAAGAAATGGCGGAACTGGATAAACAAAGTGCTGATATTCTTAACTTAATTGCGGATTTGATATGAAAAACGAAATTGTAATATATCAAACAAAAGAGCTTGCTCAACATATTGAAGTAAGAATTGACGAAGATACCGTTTGGCTCAATAAGGAACAAATTTCTTCATTATTTGGGCGGGATAGAAGTGTTATTAGCCGGCATATCAATAATATTTTTAAAGAAGGCGAATTGCAAAGAAAAGAGGTCTGTGCATTTTTTGCACATACCACACAACACGGTGCGATGAAAGGTAAAACTCAGGTAAAAAATGTTGAACATTACAATCTTGATGTAATTATTTCAGTAGGTTACAGAGTAAAATCAAAACAAGGCACACAATTTCGTATTTGGGCAAACAAAATCTTAAAAGATTATTTGCTCAAAGGATATGCACTCAACCAACGAATGAATCGTATTGAAGATAATATACAAAAATTAACTGAAAAAGTTGAAGGTATTGATTTGCAAATACAAGCCAACTTACCGCCTAACCAAGGTATTTTCTTTAACGGACAAGTATTTGATGCATATAAGTTTGTTTCAGATTTAATTCGCAGTGCAAAGCATTCAATTATTTTGATTGATAATTATATTGACGACACAGTGCTTACCCATTTTACAAAAAGAAAAAAAGGGGTAAAAGCTGTTATTTTTACAAAAACTATTTCCAAGCAGTTAAAACTGGAT
>JALTEO010000224.1 GCA_027073875.1 Bacteroidales bacterium | reverse complement strand
GTATAGTGGCTATTAAAAAAATGTAATCTTTATCATTTTAACTTTATTTAATCCGATAATTCTCAGGAACTTCTATCGGAATGATTGTCAGTTTGTTTTGTCCTTTTTGACGAATTGTAAATTCTACTCGCCTATTGTATTTGCGGGTTTGTGGATTCAGGTCAACAGCTATTTGATTTTCTTCGCCACGACCAACTACACTGATTTGGTTGGCAGATACGCCTTTTGTTACCAATAACCCTTTCACAAATTTAGCTCTGCGAATTGATAGAATTTTGTTATAGTCAGCATCACCTTGCAAGTCGGTATAACCGAGAATCGTAATTTTTGCTCCCGTATTGCTTTTCAGGTAATTTGCCAATTTTGTTAATTCGCCGTCGTTATATTCCGTTTGAAATTTGTTGAATCCGAACAGCAGACAATGAACAGCTACATCACCGGGATTTACGGTAACTTGACTATTATTATCATTGTTATCCTGTGAATTATTTTTGTTGTCTTGATTTTTATTCTGAACAACTAACTGGGTATTACCTTCGCTAATGATTACCAAATTGACATCCCAATCATTTCGGTCAAGGAATTTGATACGGTTTTTTGTAATACCGTTCTTATCCATAAACGATCTGACATTTTCGACCCGTGCATCGTTAAGCGATTTACTTTCGTTGTTTTGTGGGTAGATATTAACAATATATGACTTTTTCTCCCGCAGATATTCTGCCAGTTTCCCCAAATCAGATTTAAGCACTTCCGATATCTCTTTGTTGCCCGAAGAAAATGTAAGATATTTCAGATTGTTTAACACAATTGGTTTTAACACAATTGGTCTGTTAATTAACTGATATGCACTACCTTCTTTGATTGAGAAATCATTGTCGAAATATAAGAAATCGTCTGCCATAAAAGCGGCATGATATTTACCCGGAGTCAGGATAAACAGGAATTTTCCCGTTTTGCTGTTGGGGCGATATTGTCCAACCAATTTACCGGTAGCTTTGTCGGTAACATTGATAACCATATTTTTTGGTACTACGCCGTCGGCATTATGAATATCGCCTTTCATGATTGTAAGTGGTTTCTCTTGCTCGTCGGGTAGCGAAATCATATACAGATCTGCTCGTCCTATAGAACCAAACCGTTGCGAAGTCATATAAGCCCGTTTGCCATCGGGAGTAGGAATATAATACACATCATTTTCGGCAGAACTTATCGGATAACCCACATTTTCGGGTGCTGACCAAGTATTAGTTTCTTTGTTAAATGTAGAAAAGAAAATGTCGTATCCGCCCATGGTTTTGTGTCCTTTGGAACTGAAAAATAAAGTAACACCGTCGGGGTGAATAAAAGGACTTTCCTCGTCATAAGGGGTATTTATTCCCGGACCGAGGTTTTCTGCTACGCCCCATGTGCCATCGGGCAAAAGATGTGACTTGTAAATATCCATTCCGCCTTGTCCGCCTTTACGGTTGCTTGTAAAATAAAGAGTTTGCCCGTTGGCTGAAATACTTGCCTGTGTCTCTTTGTATTTTGAATTGACATTTGGTCCCAATTTTCGTGGCGTTGTCCATGAATTACCTTCTTTGAATGATACATAAAGATTGCCATCTCCTTCGTCGTCACGATATAAGAAAAGCTCTTGTCCGTCAGCAGATAACGCAACCGAAGCATCGTGTCCGGCAGTATTTATCGGTTTTCCCATGTTTTTAACCTCTCCCCATTGGTTATTTGGCATTTTGTGAACTTCGTATAAATCTTCGTCATATTGTCCGTCGGGTAACAGTTTTCCGCCAACACTCCCCGGACGACGCGAAGTGAAAATTAAAACAGACTCATCGGCAGAAATAACAGGACTGTGGTCATTATAAACGGAATTAATTTCTTTACCGAGATTTGTTACTTTCATGTTTATGGGATGCTTAACCAATTGTATTCCGTTTTGACAATAGAATTTTATCCGGTCAATATCTTTTTGCAATCTTTTTGCTTCGTCAGGATAATCATTTGCAAACCGGTCTAGCGTGGCAATTGCCTTTTCAAATTGATTATCGCGATGTAAAGAGATTCCTAAATAAAGCAGCGTAACCGGTGGTGCTTTAACAGAGGCAAAATTGTCTTCTTTGCTGGCTATATCCATATTTTTGGCTGCTTGTTCAAAAAAGTAGATGCCGCTGTCCAAATCATTTAGTAAAAAATAGCATTTCCCTAATTGAAATTTAACCTTATCGTTGTCAGTATTATTTTTTAATACTTGATTAAACAGATTGATAGCTCTTCTGTAAAAATGCTGATCTACAGCGTCTGTAGC
>JALTEO010000223.1 GCA_027073875.1 Bacteroidales bacterium | reverse complement strand
TTTTTATATTGCACGCTATCATTATTTTGCAAAAAAAACAAATATTCGGGATAAATTTGCCATTTTTCTTTATTTTTATATTTGTCATTTAACAAATTCAAGATTTTTCTGTTAATTTGCACCATATTTTATTTTTATGTCGTCATTTTTTAAATTTCTTCTTACCAAACGATTTTTTATCAATCTCGGAATGATTATCTTTCTTTGGATAATTGTAATCTTTGGTACTTTTTTTGGGTTGGCAAAATACACTCATCATGCTGAAACATTTCCGACACCTAACTTTATCGGACTTCAGAAAAATGAAGTACAAAAATTATGTCAGGAGGACAATTTGCGATTTGAGATTATTGATTCCGTTTATCGGAATGATGTACCTCCCGGAGCTGTTGTTGACCAATATCCTGAGAGTGGGACGCATGTGAAAGTAAATCGAAAGATTTTCTTAACTGTGAACTCAGTTGAAAAAGAAATGGTTGCTATGCCTGATTTGACAGGCATTTCAATTCGTGAGGCGGTGGCACAAGCAGAAATGTACGGACTTCGCATTGGAGATTTGCAATTTATCCCTGATATTGCCAAGAATAATGTTATTTATCAACAATATAAAGGCAAAAAAATAAAGCCGGGAACCAAAATTGCGAAGGGTAGTATTATTGATTTAGTCGTTGGTGTAGGATTGAGCAATAAGGAAACATTTGTACCTTGTCTTTACGGGCTGAATAAAGATGCTGCCGAAACAAAGCTAAACAGCTCAGCACTTAATCTTGGTGCTGTTGTTTTTGACGAAGACATTAAAACAACTGCCGATTCTACAGCGGCTGTCGTTTGGAAACAGTATCCCGTATTTAATCAAGGGAAAACACAATTAAATCTTGGTTCGCCCGTTGATATATGGTTGACAACTGACAGTACAAAGGTAACACAGCAATGTGATTCTTTGGAACAAATTGATAATGTGCCTGATAGTGTGGAAAATGACTTGGGATTATAATTTTTATTGTGGATAATTAATTGTAAATTACGAATACTTTTTTGATGCGGAGAACTTTCTTGATATTGAGTTTATTATTGTGTGTAATCACTGCAAAATCACAATTAGTAGAAGTAGGTTTATCGTCAAATCCTACTCTTGAGAGATATGCAAAAAAACATCAGCTTAGACCATTACGAAGCAATACTGACACATTGGAATTACCTTTTTTTGATGACTTTGCAAAGCCGTTAATTTACCCTGATACAAATTTGTGGGAAGACAATTTTGTATTTATTAATCAGTGTTTTGGCGACGATCCGCCATCCATTGGTGTCGCTACTTTTGATATGCTGAATCAAACCGGAGAAATATACAGCAATGCAAGTAATGTCGGTTTTGAAGCTGATAAATTAACTTCCAAACCTATTAACTTAGATTATCCGGAAGATACTACCATTTTTTTTAGTTTTTATTATCAGCCGCAAGGACTGAGTGGTAATGCACCGGAGTATCAGGATTCATTAGTCCTTCAATTTACATCACCCGATACTGTCTGGGCAACGGTATGGCGTGATACCGGTAGCGTAGATAGACCGTTCCGGCAAGTTATTATTCCAATTACAAATCCTTTATATTTGGAAAAAGGATTTCAGTTCCGGTTTATTAATTACGGAAGTATTGCCGATAATTCTGTTGCCAGTTGGGCAGGAAACGGAGATGTGTGGAATATTGACTTTGTATATCTTGATCGTAATCGTAATGAAGCGGATACAAGTTATGATGAAGTTGCATTTGTTTATAATCTGACTTCTTTTTTAAATAACTACGAGTCTATGCCGTGGACACATTATGATGCTACTCAAAGTCATCTTAATTTCAGCTATAAGATTAAAAACCTACGAAATGACCTTGATAGTATTCAGGTGCAACACAGAATATTTAATATGTCTGACCGTTTTTCAAGTAACGGATTTAATGAAACATTTGGTGCTGAGAACATTCCGGATAACTCAACAAAGACTTTAACTTCTACACTTGGTGTTTCAGGAGTACTTTTCCATTCCAATGGTTTAGATTCGGCAGATTTTAAAATCCGTTTCTTTTTAGAGACGGATACGATTAGTGATCATCAAAAATTCCGTTGGAACGATACGCTTGAATATCATCAGCGATTTTCTAATTATTATGCTTACGATGACGGAACACCTGAAGCGGGTATTGGACTCTTTGGCAATGGAACAGCTCACGCCAAGTTAGCTTATCGTTTTGACCCGGTTATTCCCGACACACTGCGGGCAGTCAAGATTTTTTTTAATAGAACTTATCAGGATGCCAGCCGGAAATATTTTATTTTTACGGTGTGGTCAGAGAAAAATGGATTACCCGATACGGTGATTTACAGAGAAATAGGAATGCGACCTGAATATGCCGACAGTTTAAACCAATTTACACTTTATGTGCCTGATACGCTAATGTATTTGTCAAAACCCTTTTTTATTGGATGGGAAAAAACAACCGAAGATATGCTAAATGTGGGCTTTGATAAAAATAGAGATTCACACAGTAAAGTGTTTTATAATATTTATGGAGATTGGCAGGCATCTACTATTCCGGGGGCTATAATGATTCGTCCTGTTTTCGGAAAGGACTTTACCATTAATATGTCGTCTGTTCAACGAACCAAACGATTTAATGTTTCTATTTATCCTAATCCTGTTCGTGATAAGTTGTTTTTACAGTTTCCAGGAAAAAATACAAATACAGGATTTTCTACCACCATTCTGAATCTTTATGGAAAAACAATCCGGATGTTTCCAAAAATTCCTGATGAGATTGTTACTACGGAATTACCTGTCGGCATCTATTTGTTAGTAATTAGAGCTGAGAATGGCGAAATTGTCTCACAAAAAAAATTCATTGTTGTCCGATAAGCCGGAAAATATTGTTGACCGAGAAGATAATGAGGTGATGTATGAACATCATCACATTGTGGTAGATAAAGGACAGTCGTTGCTGCGAATTGACAAATTTTTGGTTAATCGTATTGAGAGTGTGTCACGGAATAAAATACAAAATGCGATTACGGCAGGCAATGTCAAAGTTAATGAGAAGATTGTAAAACCGAACTACAAAGTTAAGCCGGAGGATGTGATTACCGTTGTCTTTCCTTATCCTGCGGAATTTGAAGTTGTACCTGAAAATATTCCGTTGAATATTGTTTTTGAAGATGATGACTTGTTAATTATCAATAAACCTGCCGGATTGGTTGTTCATCCCGGTTACGGAAATTATACGGGAACAATGGTTAATGCGTTGGCATATTACCTTGGAGAAAGTGCAGGATTTGACGACAATAATATCCGTCACGGCTTGGTGCACAGAATTGATAAAGATACAACAGGACTATTAGTGATAGCTAAAACCGAATTGGCATTACATAAACTGGCAAAACAGTTTTTTGATAAAACGGTGGAACGCACCTATTACGCACTGGTGTGGGGAAACTTAAAAGACGATACCGGAACCATTATCGGCAATGTTGGTCGGTCGCCGCGAGACCGCAGAATAATGACTGTTTTTGATGATGCTGAAAAGGGTAAACACGCTGTAACACATTACCGTGTCCTCAAACGATTTCAATATACTACGCTGGTAGCTTGTAATCTGGAAACGGGTAGAACACATCAGATACGCATCCATTTCAAACACATAGGACATCCGCTTTTTGGCGACAAAACCTATGGTGGTGACCAGATTGTGCAACAAGCACCATTCCCAAAGTTTGACCAATTTGTGAAAAATTGTTTTTCCACTTTGCCACGACAAGCATTACACGCTAAGACACTTGGTTTTATACATCCCACCACCGGAAAATTTGTGCAGTTCGATTCAGAGTTGCCGGAGGATTTTAAAACTGTTTTGGAGAAATGGGAAAAAGTATCAAGCTGATAACCTGTTAAAAACTTTTCTCCGTTCCTGCCGTTAAATAATGTTATTTTGTAAAAAAAAAATGCCAAAGAAGTTTTTCCTTGTTGATGCGTATGCCTTGGTCTTTCGTTCCTATTATGCCTTTATCCGTACACCTATGCACAATTCGGAAGGTTTTAATACTTCTATTTTTCACGGTTTTCTGTCCACCATTATTGATATTTTGAAAAAGGAAAATCCATCACATCTTGTGGTGGTTTTTGACGACGATAAACCATCATTCCGTAAGCAGGAATATCAAGCATATAAAGCTAACCGCCCAAAAACACCGGAAGATATCAAGGCATCTGTTCCTATCCTGAAAGATATTTTGAAAGCGATGGACATCAGTTATCTGCAAATGGAGAATTACGAGGCGGATGATGTGATAGGTGCTTTGGCAAAAAAAGCCGCCAAAGAGGGCTTTCAGGTGTATATGTTTACTTCCGACAAAGATTTTTATCAATTGCTTGATGAAAATATTTTTATGTACAAACCTCGTTCTAAGGCAAGCGGATATGAGGTTATTAAACCACAAGATATTTTAGAAAAGTTCGGATTCCGTTCCGTTGAAAATTTTATTGACATCCTTGCCATCTGGGGCGATTCTGCTGATAATATTCCCGGGGCAAAAGGCATTGGCGAAAAAGGAGCACAGCAACTCGTGGCAGAATTTGGTTCCGTTGAAAATATTTATGAACACATTGACGAGGTGCCTGAGAAACTTCGCAAAAAATTGATTGAGAGCAAAGAAAATGTGTTCTTGTCAAAAAAACTGGCTACCATCGTTGTTGATATTGAGATGAATGTCAATTTTGATTTATTTCAAATCAATCAGTTTTCCACAGAAAAAGTGTTGCCGTTATTAAAACAGTATGAACTTCGCAATGTAATGTCAAAATTAGGTGGCATACAGGTTACTGCTCAATCGTCACAACCTGTTCAACAAAAAGAAACTAAAACGAAATCCGAAGGACAGCTTTCATTTTTTGACGAAGCAAATACCTCGGAGGCAATGCTTGAGAACTCGTTAAAAAAGGAAACCGTTAATTACCAAACAATTGCCAACCGTGAATCGTTAGACCAATTGCTTACCCGCATTCGTCAAACAAAACGAATGGCATACAGTGTTTTATATTCTGATACGGTCAATCGTTTTGAGGCGGAGCTAATTGCTGTATCGTTGGCAATTAACGAACACGAAGTTTATTTTGTCCCGTTAAATACTGATTTTTCCGATGCTGTTTTTGCTATCTTTAAAGATGAGGCGGTTACTAAAATCGGCTATCACACAAAAAACGATTTTTTTATTTTTCGTCACTTGAAAAAGAATTTCTGCTATCCTGTTTTTGATATTTTTTTGGCACATTATTTAATAAATCCTGACGAAAGGCACGGACTTGAAAATTTGTCACACAAGTATCTGGATTACTCGCCAATGGAGGAGTCGCAGTTTTGGAACAAACAAGGGCAGAAACTTTTTGACACCCAATTGCAACCTTCGGAAAATCTTGTAAATTTTTTGTGTGAACGGGCTGATTTGTCGCTACAACTTTACAATAAATTATCTGTTGAGATTGAAAAAAATCAACTTGGGACATTATTCAGGGAAATTGAATTGCCGCTGATTGAGGTATTAGCGACAATGGAAACCAACGGTGTAAGTTTGGATTTAATATCTCTGAAAACAATAGATAATGAGTTAAAAAATCAACTGTCTGATATTCAGCAGAAAATATTTTCACTTGCCGGAGAGGAATTTAATATTGCTTCGGCACGACAACTTGGGAAAATACTATTTGAAAAACTTGGTATCAACAAAGGTAAAAAACAAAAACTGACTAAGACCAAGCAATATTCTACAAGCGAAGAAACATTAGTAAAACTAAAAGACGAACACGAAATTATTCCGTTGGTATTATCGTTCAGAACGCTAACAAAATTGTTAAATACCTATGTGGAAGCGTTGCCAAAACTGATAAATTCAAAAACAGGAAAAATTCATACTTCTTACAATCAGGCAGTTGCCAATACGGGGCGGTTGAGTTCTGCCAACCCTAATTTGCAGAATATTCCGATAAAAGATGAACAAGGACGCGAAATCCGCCGGAGTTTTGTGCCTGAAATGCCGTCGGCGTGGTTTGTGTCTGCCGACTACTCGCAGATTGAGTTAAGGATTCTTGCCGAATACAGCCAAGACCCACATTTATTGGAAGCGTTTTCGCTCAATATGGATATTCATACGGCAACAGCTTGTAAGATATATAAAGTAACGCCGGAAGCGGTAACTTCATTGATGCGAAAAAAGGCAAAGGTGGCTAATTTCGGAATTATCTATGGCATCTCTGCATTTGGTTTGTCCGAACGGCTACAGATTTCAAGAACGGAATCTAAAGAGTTGATTGATAATTATTTTGAAAACTTCCCGACCATTAAAGGTTATATTGAGAGAACCATTGCCAAAGCCCGTGAAAACGGTTATGCCCAAACACTGTTCGGCAGACGCAAATATTTGCCGGATATAAATTCAAGTAATCATGTCGTGCGGAGTTTTGCCGAGCGAAATGCCATCAATATGCCGATTCAGGGAACAGCAGCCGACATTATAAAAATGGCGATGATTAATATTCATAAGGAAATGAAAGCACAGCACCTGAAAGCAAAAATGATTATGCAGGTTCACGATGAGTTATGTTTTGATGTGCCACAAACAGAGCTGGGTATTGTTCGCGATTTAATAATTGACAAAATGGAAACCGTACACAAGTTCAGTGTGCCTTTAAAAGTTGATTTGGGTGTAGGGAAAAACTGGCTGGAAGCACATTAACTAATTCTAAAATTGTTATCCTGTGTTTGCAAAATCAAAAAGAAGCTGTCATTCCGAACTTGCCTGTCCTCGAAACTTATTTCGGGAGTTCGGAATCTAAGCCAATCTAAAAACCGAACATTCCCAACTCGATTGGGAATCTCAACAATAGTGCTTCGTGGGATAAGATACCCACTTCCCGAGCAAGCTCGAGGACAAGTGCGTAGGTATGTATTACTTTATTTGTATATTCTCGGATTTTTTACAAGTTCCTTTGCTTTACTCATGATGAATTTTTAAGAATAATGGGTTGGAATTTTACACAAAACCACTAACAGAAGACTGATATTATGCGTTTTATCCTTTACGATTTTATCTCCGTAAGTTTTTACGATAATTTTATTGCTTGGTTGGAACAGCATCAAGGTAGTTGGAATGAATTATTATAATAACTTTTAGTAATAACTTTTGGTCATTACGATAATTTGATATACTTTTGTGTTAAAAAATAAATGTATCAAAGAATAGTTGAAAATATTATTAGAGATAAGATTGGTAGTGGAAAAGCAATTATAATTGTTGGAGCAAGACAGGTTGGAAAAACTACATTGATTAAAAAAGTCCTTGAAGGTAAAGAATATCTTTTTTTGGATGCAGATGACCCTTCGATAAGACAAATGCTTTTAAATCCGAATACAGAAGAAATACGAACTATTTTGGGGGAAAATACAATTGTTTTTATTGACGAAGCACAGCGAATAGCCGGAATAGGTTTAACCCTCAAAATTATTACTGACCAATTTAAAAAAGTTCAATTATTTGTTTCTGGTTCATCGTCTTTTGATTTGGGGAATAAATTAAATGAACCATTAACAGGCAGAAAATGGGAATATGAATTATTTCCAATATCTTGGGAAGAATTTGAGAAAAAAGAAGGTTTTGTAAAATCCGAACAACAATTAGAGAATAGATTATTGTTTGGATTTTACCCCGAAGTCCTTAAT
>JALTEO010000222.1 GCA_027073875.1 Bacteroidales bacterium | reverse complement strand
CTTTGCCGACATCGCCATAGCCGCAAATAAGTACTTTTTTGCCTGCCAACATAATATCAGTTGCCCGTTTAATGCCGTCAGCTAATGATTCGCGACAGCCATAAAGATTATCAAATTTTGATTTGGTAACTGAATCATTAACATTGATGGCAGGGAATAACAATCTTCCGGATTCTTTCATTTGGTATAATCGATGAACACCTGTTGTGGTTTCTTCCGATACACCCTTGATATTTGCAGCAATCTTATGCCATTTGTCAGGAGTTTCGTCATAGATGGCTTTCAATCGTTTCCATAATTCTACTTCTTCTTCCGACGATTTCTCTTCGTCAAGCATTGTAGGATTGTTTTCAATATCTACACCCACATGAACCATTAGTGTTGCATCGCCGCCATCGTCCACAATTAAATCGGGACCGCTGCCATCAGGCCATGTCAATGCCTGATTGGTACACCACCAATAATCTTCAAGGGTTTCACCTTTCCACGCATATACGGGAACTCCGGCAGCAGCAATAGCCGCAGCAGCATGGTCTTGGGTAGAATAAATATTACAGCTTGCCCATCGAACATCAGCACCCAAATCCACCAAAGTCTCAATTAATACGGCAGTTTGAATGGTCATGTGCAAGGAACCTGCGATTTTAGAACCTTTCAAAGGTTTCTGTTGTCCATATTTTTCGCGTAATGCCATTAATCCGGGCATTTCTTTTTCGGCCAGTTCAATTTCTTTACGACCAAAATCCTTCAACGAAATATCTTTTACTTTGTAAGGAATTACTTCATTATTAGTTTTTATCATCTGTTCTTAAATTTTAAATAAAACGGAATGCAAAATTACAACTTTTTTTTAAAGGGAAGTTCGAATAACCCCTTAAATAACATCTTAAAATTCCGGACAAAAAAAACCTGCCCGTTTCTGAGCAGGTTTGAAATATAAAAGAACAAATAATTAATTGTTCATCTTCCGCATTTTTGCAGCTTTTCCGCGTTTCATCTTGTGGGCATCAAAGTAAACCTTCTGGTCGTCTGTGAGTTGTGAGCGGATTTCCATACGCATGGCGGTACCATTTTTCATTAACTTGTTTTGCAATCCTGTTATTTCATCAATGGTAGCATCAATGGCTTTTTGGTCGGGATTGTCTGATGAAGTTAGGGTTTGCAAATGTGCCCGTTTTTCTTTCAGTTGATTCCGCAAGTCATTACTGATTTTCATGTGTTTTGTGCGAATCTCGGTAATTTGGGTTTGTTGGGTTTCGGTCAGGTTGGGAATATGCCCCATTAAACCTTTACCATTACAGCCCATATTACTTTTTGCGTCTTGTGCATTTACTGAAAATACCATAGTACTTAAAAAAATAAATGCTGAAATTAAAATTTTTTGTCTCATTGTAGATTATTTTTAGTTTGATAGTTTGACTCGACTTATTGAAAAAGGTTTAAATTATTTTCCTGCTTTTTGGGGAAATTTATACCGGAGTAAAAAATTCTGCAAGTATTTCTTATATCGAACTCAGGTTAATAAATTAAAATTTACCTTTGCCGAATAAAAAAACCGTATTATGTTTTCAGGAATAGTAGAAGAAACTGCCAAAGTGGTAAACCTCCGCAAAGAAGGAACCAACCTCCATATTTCAATGTCTTGTTCATTTGTTAATGAGCTGAAGATTGATCAAAGTGTAGCACATAACGGCGTGTGTCTTACGGTGGTAGAGGTAACCGATGATTATTATACGGTTACTGCCATTGAAGAAACGCTAATAAAATCGAATCTCGGACTATTAACGGTTGGCGATGAAGTAAATATTGAGCGAAGCATGAAAATGGAAAGTTTCCTTGATGGTCATTTGGTGCAAGGGCATGTCGATCAAACTGCTGTTTGCACAGAAGTGAAAGAACAGGAAGGCAGTTGGTATTACACTTTTGAATACGATGAAACCAAAGGAAATATTACGGTAGAAAAAGGTTCTATCTCTGTTAACGGTGTTAGTTTAACAGTAGTCAATTCGCGAAAAAACAGTTTTCAGGTTGCCATTATCCCTTTCACTTATGAGATAACAAATTTTCACAACATCAAAAAAGGGACTGTCGTTAATTTGGAATTTGACATTATCGGGAAATACATACAAAAGATATTAGCACTCCAAAAATAACTAATCTTTCTTCTCTTGTTTTTTTCGCATAGTATATCGCATAACAAACATCGCAGTTGACACTACTCCGATAATATAAAGCATATAGCTTTCTTTAAGTCCAAAGCGATAATTGCGATAAATAGCCATTCCCATACTTACAATGGCAAATACCAACC
>JALTEO010000221.1 GCA_027073875.1 Bacteroidales bacterium | reverse complement strand
GCCTTATTGTCTTGTTTTTTTTTAATAACTTTTTAAAAAAAAATGGTATTTTTGTGAAACTATTTTAGAAAAAAAAGTATCTTTGTAATAAACCATAATAAAATTTATAATGAGGCTGAAAGTACACATCTTTTCAATTTTTGTTTTTTTCTTTATTTTTGGGACCTTCCATTTGTTTGCCGAAGTGATTCCTGTTGACCTTGCTAAAAAGGTAGCCAAAAATATCTATTACGAACGGGCTAATTTAGTCAAATCCAGAAGTTACAACAGTATTAATTTGTCTTTGGTAACTGCTGAAGAGTATAAGGGAACACCTGTTTATTATATTTTTAATGTCGGTAAAAATCAAGGATTTGTTATTGTTAGTGCCGATAATTCGGTAAAACCTATTTTGGGTTACGGATTTAATGGTCGTTTTGACTTGGATAATATCCCTCCGGGATTACAACAAATTATGAATGAATATAAAGCTGAGATTTCAAATGCTCAGGAAAATAAAGTTAGAGCAAATAGTGAGGTTCGTCAACTATGGGAAAAATATATGTTCGGAAATGAAAGAAATCTAAAAGGGAATGATATTAAATCAATTACACCATTATTGTTAACAGAGTGGAATCAAGGGACTTATTATAATACATCGTGTCCTGCTGACGCACAAGGACCAGATGGTCATGTGTATGTTGGTTGTGTGGCTGTAGCACTTTGCCAGATTATGAAGTTTTGGAATTATCCTGAACATGGAGAAGGTTCTAAAACAAGTCATAATAATTATAATGGTGGTTATGGAGAGATTACAATTGATTTTGCTGCCCAAACTTATCGATGGAAAAATATGCCCAATAGCGAATCAATGTATAATAAAGATTTAGAAGATATTTTGTTCCATGCAGGTGTTGCCGTTAGTATGCACTGGGGACCTGATGGCTCCAGTTCTTCAACTCAGGCATTAGCAGCGGCTCTTAAAAATTATTTTAAGTATTCATCAAACCTTGATTATGTAAAACGAAGTGATTACTCTGATACGGAATGGTTAAACTTAATGAAAGGCGAAATTGATGCAAAACGACCGGTAGCTTATGCAGGGAGTGGTTCTGACGGTGGACACGAATGGAATATGGATGGTTATCAGTCAGATCAGTTACACATGAATTGGGGGTGGGGCGGTGCCTATAATGGTTATTACTCTATTGATGATTTGAACCCGGGTGGAACAACTTTTGACTCAAATTTTGATGCTGTTGTAAATATTTATCCTGAGTCAAATTATCCGGAAGGATGCAGTACAGAAACTATTTCCGGTCGCGAAGGTACTTTTAATGATGGTAGTGGTAATACCAACTATGCTAATAACTTGAACTGTACCTATCTATTACATCCTGCTTGTGGTACTTATATTGATTTATCCTTTGACCGTTTTAATGTTGAAGCAAACGATATTGTTAATATTTATGATGGTTCTACAACGAGTGCACCGCTTTTGGAATCATTTACAGGAGCTGATCCGCCTGATGCTTCACAAACTATTACTTCTTCAGATAATTATATGTTAGTAGAGTTTATTACTGATAATTCAGGTAATCAGGAGGGGTGGTATGCCAGTTATGAATCGGGTTTCTGCAAATCTTCAAAAACAATAACTGAGGCCTCTGGAACAGTCTCGGATGGTAGTGGGTCATGCGATTATGAGAATGGTACTTATTGCCGTTGGTATATTCAACCAACTAATGCCAGTGATGACGCCACTGCGATAAATCTTGATTTTACTCAATGGGATTTTCCTTCCGGAGAAACGCATGACTATTTACAGATTTATGCCGGTACTGATTTTTCTAATTTGGTGGCTAAATATTCAGGTGCTGATAAACCAACTTCACTTTTGGTTCCCGATAAAAATGCGGTACTGCGATTTATTACTAACTCTTCTGAGGTTGGTGGCGGATGGTCTATTAACTATTCAAGTGTTAATGGAGTTAATACACAATCGACAGTTTCCGATGCTGCTATTTTCCCAAATCCATTTGTAAATGATGCATCTGTTTCTGTGTCGTTAAAATCTGCGGAAGCAGTTACTATCAATGTCTTTAATATCCTTGGTGAGAGGGTAGGTAGTTATTCGGCTAATATGAGTGCAGGGAAAAATATTGTAGCACTGTCAGAAATTGTTGATAATGTATCTGATAATGTCTATTTCGTGAAAATTCAAACCAAAGACTATAACAAAATGTTTAAGGTTATTTCGGTGAAATAAAATTTACGCGTATTCCACAACTTTTTGAAATGTTTTATTTTGTGCTATGAATATATGAAAACTTTTTATATATTTGTATTATCTTTTATGAAATTGGTCAAAATAAAAAAGACAAATTTATTAACGCACTGTGGAACATAATGTATTTTATTGACTTTAAAAATTTAGAAAAATGAGAAAAGTAATTTTAGGGTTGTTTTATATTTTTTTAACTGTAACAGTTGTTTTCTCTCAAGCGGTTATTAAAGGTAAGATTTTAGATGCCAAAATAAAGCAACCCATACCTTATGCCAATATTGTTTTAAAAGGAACACACTGCGGAACCGTTAGTAATGAGCAAGGAAATTTTACATTTGTAATGCCAACATCCAAGTCTGTCTCGTCAGATACCTTGTCAATAAGTTGTATTGGTTACAAAACCCAAAATATTTTAATAAAAAAGAGTAATAAAAATATAGAAATTCAATTAAAACCTATGCCCGCCAAATTAAGTGAGGTAGAAATTAAGGAAAAAAATAAACCGACAACCGTAAAAGAGATTTTGAAAAAAACTTGGGAAAATTATCTTGATAATACAACAATAGACACACTACTGAAGACTTATTATATAAGGGATTACGCCAAACACGACAAATTCTTCTTTTCGGAAAAAAGTGTAAGTTCAACACTTGATAACAACTTTAGAACAGACACTATGTGGGCATATAATTTAAAATCTTCGTGCGGTTATTTAAAATCATACAAAAAAGAATTATTGAGTGTTGGATATTGGATAGCCAATTTGACTGCTTTAAATAATGGAAAGTATATTACGAAATACATCTGCAAACATCCTCATAAATCATTTATTGACACGGTTTATATGAAAGATGACCATTTGATATTTGTTGTGGTTTACACCAATAAATTGGACAAGATATCTTACCATAATTCAACCCAATCAATAAAATTGGATCCTACATGGGCAAGCTTACATTATAGTGCATTTGAACCTTTTATTACAAAAAACATTGAGTTAAGTAAAGTTTATATTGATAAGACTGATAATTACAAAGTTTTAAAAGTAGTATTACTTGAGGTGAAAAATGCAATTTCCACCTTTGATATTACTTCACTATCTTTTAGTAACTACGGAAATAAAATGGTTTTATCACATGAACAAGAATATTATCGACAAACAAATAAAGATACGAGTTTTTATGTTGATAGATACAGCGAAATGTTGCTAACAGATATAAAAGTAAAACCTGATACTATGCCTGTTCCAAATGGTGACTATCAAGATATTGTTGATAAATTACATAATGGTTATCCGTTTAAATCAAAATGTTTGCCGAATACAACATTTGGTAATTGGAACTTTTACAATACCATTGAAAACGACTCGTTGGATATTAAAGTAGATGCAGACTTGCAAAAATTGGAAGAAGAGTATAGGAAAAAATGAGAGAATTTTTTTGCCTTCAATATTAGTAAAAAAAAGCCGGCATTTGCCGGCTCTATATTTAAACTGCGAATTGTATAAGAATTATTTCTTTTCCGGTTTCAGCCAAACATTTACATAGTTGTTAACATTGTAATATTTGTTGAATGCCGCTTTTAGTGATTCTTTGTTCATCTTCTTTATAACATTGTCGAATTCTGTTACAAACTCCGGTTTTGCTTTCATTTGGTCGAGCCATACTAATTGCGATAACCAATAATTATTTTTTCGCATATTGGCTTCGTGTTTCCGTTTGGCTTTTTCAATGGTTTTATTCAAATCATCATCGGTAATATCTTCTGTTTGTAGTTTTTTGATAATTTCAATAATTTTATCTTTTACCTTAGGAACATTTGCCGGTGCAGCACTATAGAAGATACCAATACCATATTCCTGAACGGGAAAATCTTTATACATCGGGTTAGCTGATATGCTGTAAGTTATCGCTTCTTTTTCGCGAATTTCATCCAGTAGTTTGTCGGTTAAGATATCTGCTACAGCTTGAATGAAAATGCGATTTTCCAGATTGTCGGTAAAGGTGCCGGGGAAAATCATATAGACTAAACTCTTGTCGTCGGTTCCTTTTACAACGGGCTTGTCAACAATTGTTTTCGGGAAACGAATACCTAAATCTTTGTAATTTTCACCGTTGTTGTCGGCAGGTAGTCCGCCAAGATATTTTTCAATTAGTGGTTTGGCAGTTTTTAAATCAATATTTCCGTCAAAGAAAAAGGTAAATGATGCAGGGTCTTCAAATCGTTCACGGAAAATAGCATTTACTCGTTTGAAATCAATTTGCCCAATATTATTAATAGAGAGTGGTTTTTTGTAAGGACTGCTTTGGTTTATGGCAGCTCCTATGCTGTCACGCCAAACGCTTTGTGGGTCGGCACTTTGGTTTTCCAACATACTTTTTTGTTTTTCGATATAAGCATCAAACGCTTCTTTGTCGTAACGCGGATGTGTAAAGTATAAATATGTCAGTTGTAGCATTGTTTCAAAATCTTTTACTGAAGATGTGCCCGAAAGTCCTTCGGTTTGTTCTCCAATATAAGAATAGACATCTGCAGTTTTATCAGCAAGATATTTTTGTAAATCTACATTATTGTAATCACCTAAACCGCTTTCGTTTATTACATCGGTACAGTAACGGGCAGAGAGATTATCTTTTAATGGATACAAGGAATAACCACCCCAACTGTATGCTTTCATTCTAATTTCGTCGTCTTTGAAATCAGTAGGTTTAATGACTATCTTAATGCCGTTGTTGAGTGTCCAAGTTGTTGTGCCAAGCGTTTTGTCTTTTGCTTTCTTTTCTACTTTTCCCGAAGTGATTTTGTCGGCAATTAATGGTTTATTTAATGTATTGTCTTTGTACGCATCTAACTTTTCTGTTTTTACCGTCTCAACGAGTTTTTTTATTTCATCTTCTGTAGGCAATTTAACATCTTTTTTCTCGGGTGCTTGAACAATTACAACCATATTGCTGTCTGTAATCCATTTATTTACTAAGTTGTTAACTTCATCAAGCTTAATTTCAGGCAGGAATTTTTTTGTTAGATTATATTCTGTTTCAATGCCCGGAATCGGTTGGTGTGTGATACCAAAGTTTTGATGATATTCATTTACAAATTGTTTGGAGTTTAGTTTGTTGCGTTCGTTGTATATTTTCTCCATTTGTTTTAGATAAGCTTTTTTTGCTCTTTCAAACTCTGTTTGTGTGAAGCCATGTTGTTTAACGCGTTCATTTTCTTCGAGTAGCGTTTTGATAGTTTCTTGAATTTTGTCATTTTTAGCCATAGCAAAGGAGAAATAAAAATCTTTTTTGCCGAGAAAGTGGGAGTAAGAACTCATTCCGTAAGCAAAAGGTGTTGTCGGTTTCATGGTAATTTCCGAAAGCCGCTGGTTGAGCATTTGAGAAAATAATTGTTCGGCTATTGAGTGTTTGTAATCGGCATAAGTCTTTGTTGTTTCCATATTGTGTTTGTAGAAAATCTCAACAATAGAACTGGGAGCCTCTTTGTCGGTAACTACTTTAACGAGTGTTTCTGCGTGGTCAGGGATTTCAGGATAGATTCTTGGTTTTTCTTTTGTTCTTTTAGGAATTTTGGCAAACATTGTTTTTATTTGGTCTGCTACTTTTTGAGCATCGAAGTCTCCAACTACAATTACTGCTTGTAAATCGGGACGATACCAATCCTTGTAAAAGTTGCGTAACTTATCGTATGTGCAATGGTCAAAGATGGCAGTATCTCCAATCGGTAAGCGTTCGGCATATTTTGATTTATACAGAATTGTCGGGAAGGTTGCTCTCGTCATGCGGTCTTGGGCTCCGCGTCCAAGACGCCATTCTTCGTGAATTACACCGCGTTCATTGTCAATTTCTTCGCCTTCGTATGATACATTACAAGCCCAATCGTAAAGTACTTGCAAACCTTTGTCTAAATATGCTGTTGTGTCTAACGGTACTTCAATCATATATACGGTTTCGTCAAATGAGGTATAAGCGTTCAGGTCAGCACCGAATTTCATTCCGATAGATTCTAAATACTCTATTAAGGCGTGTTTGGGGAAATTTTTTGTGCCGTTAAATGCCATATGTTCACACATATGAGCTAAACCGCGTTGGTCTTCGTTTTCTAAAACGGATCCTGCATTTACCACAAGGGTTAATTCTGCACGATTTTTTGGTTCGCTGTTATGACGGACATAATAAGTAATACCGTTGTCTAATTTTCCGGTGATGACATTGGGGTCAACCGGTAACGGATCGGTCATTTTGAAATTGTCTTGTGCCCATAATGGTTGTATGAGCATTGCCAATACGACAAAACTGAAGAAACGGATAATTCTATTCATATTTATTGGTTTTAAATTAATTTTTCAAACGATTAAAAATAATTAAAGTTACAATCTTATAAAAATTTATCAAGGTTAAGGTATTCTGCAAATTTTAGGTTTTCGTGTTTGCCTAAGTCCATAAAAAAATTGTCGTCGTGCAAAAATCCGGCAATATTCAAGTTTTTGCAGTTTTCAATATAGTATTTGGTGATGGAAAAAACAGTGTCTTTACTTTCGGCAATATGTTCAATAACATCTTGGTTCAATAAATGGATTCCGCTAAATGCCAAAGGTAGTATTTTCCCTTTTGTTAGATGTTGTAAGATGATTTCGTTAGTTTTGATGTTTTTCCAACCAATTAGACGATAGTTGCCGTTGAATAGGAAAAAACGGTTGGTTTTACGATTTTGTACTGCCAATGATATATCTGCATTTTTTTCTTGATGAAAGCGGTTAAACTCTGAAAAGTTAATGTCGGATAGTCCATCTACATTATGGATTAATACAGGATCTTTGTCCTTGAGTAAGTTTACTGCATTTTTGATGGCTCCACCTGTATCCAATAATTCTTCTTCGTAAATGAAATCTATTGTAATGCCGAAATTGTTTTTTGAACGGCAATAATCTTTAATCTGATTGCCGAGGTAATGTAAGTTGATAATAATATGGTTATAATTATATTTTATTAGTCGTCTGATAATCAAATCAATCATTGGAATTCCCTGAACCTGAATCAGGGCTTTTGGTGTGTCCTTGGTTAATGGCAAGAGTCTGCTTCCGAGACCTGCTGCTAATATAAATGCTTTCAACTAATTTATAATTATATGATTAATAAACTTTGCAGTTCCAAAAATACAATAAATTCAGATATGAAGTACTTAGAGTGCCTAAAGTTTGGAGTGCCTAGAATACTTCAATTATTAATTACGAATTATATAGTTTACAGTCTGCAGCAAGCAACTATGAACCGGTTTGGTATTAATTGTGAATTTATTATGTTTTGTTGGTAGTAATTTCTAACTCCCGATGATGAATGGTGATGGTTATTGTTTCCCCAAATTTTTGTTTCAGGTGCAACGATAATTGTTCTGCACAAAATACCGAACGGTGTTGTCCGCCGGTACAACCGAAGTTGACCATCAGGTTTGAGAAGTTGCGTTTCAGATAGTTTTCCGTGCCGGCATCAATGAGCGAGAATACATTTTCCAAATATTTTTTGACGGCAGGTTGCGGCTCCAAATATTTTTTTACGGGGAGGTCTAATCCTGTTAGCGGTTTATAAG
>JALTEO010000220.1 GCA_027073875.1 Bacteroidales bacterium | reverse complement strand
GCTATAGGTAGTATGGTAATCAATATTATATTTCATTTTTCGATTTGCTTTTGCAAAGTTACGAAAAATATTTTTTATTGCTTTTGGTGAAAAAACATCCCCGCGAAAGCGGGTATCTCATTCTACGGAGCACTTGGGTTGAGATACCCAATCGAGTTGGGTATGTGTTAGTGTATTTATTAGTTGATATTATTCAAATCACACGATACAATTCAAGTAACTAGAGCGTTTATTAATTGCCGATTACAAATTATGAACTATGAACTAATAAATGTATGAGGTTGTTAATTCTCCATAAAGAATGCCTTTAGCATAAATTATTCACAGCTATTAGCTGCCCGGTTTTCCCAACCGACGAAATAAATTCTTCTTATAGTTCTCAACGCCGGGTTGATCAAACGGATTTAAGTCCATAGCATAGGCACCTGCCGCCGCTGACAATTCAAAGAAATAGATTAATTGTCCCAAGAAATATTCATTGAGTTCCGGCATTGTTATCTGAACAACAGGCACACCGCCTTTGAAATGGGCTTCGACAACACTTTCCACGGCTTGTTGGTTTACTTCTTGAAGTGTTTTGCCTGCCAAATAATTCAGATAATCGAAATTGTCTTTGTCATTAGGAATTTTTGGATTTTGATGAGCTTCTTTCACATTAATAATTGTTTCGAACAAAACGGGATTACCATCTTGAATAAATTGCCCGATAGAATGCAGGTCTGTTGTAAATTGTGCCGAAGCAGGGAAAATACCTTTTCCTTCTTTTCCTTCTGTCTCGCCAAAAAGCTGTTTCCACCATTCGGCAAAGTAACTAAGTCGCGGGTTAAAACTTGCGAATAATTCAACGCTTTTGCCAAATGCAAATAGGGCATTCCGCGTAGCAACATAATCTAACACGGGATTATTTACCGTAGCTCTGGTAGAGGTGGAAAAGTCCTGAGCACCACGCAATAAATCGGTAATTGAGAATCCGGCAAGTGCAATAGGAACCAACCCTGCCGGCGACAAGACAGAATATCTGCCGCCTACATCTTCGGGAATAACAAAAGTCGGATATCGCATCATATCGGCAATTTCCTTCAAATAACCTTTTCGCTTATCAGTGATGGCTACTACGCGTTTCTGTGCTTGTATCTTACCGAATTTTTTTTCCATAAATTTTTTCAGCACACGGAAAGCAACAGCTGTTTCGAGCGTAGAGCCGGATTTTGAGATAACAACCAATCCGAAGCTACGGTCTTCGAGATACGCCATCAGTTCTGCATAATAATCGGCATCCATCTGATATCCTGCAAACAAAATATTCAATGATTTTTTCTCGGGGAAATTTTTGGAAAGTGCCGAAATAACAGATTTTGCTCCCATATAAGAACCACCAATACCAAGAATAACTATCGTATCTAACTTAGCGGTAAAAATGTCAAGGATTTCTTCCATTTGTACGAACTCTGATTCCTTTTGAAAAGGTAAATCCCGCCATCCGAGAAATTCTTTGCCTTTTCCCATTTTGTCGAAAAGAAGTTTAAATCCTCTGAGCGTGTGTGTAAACGCAGTTGAGTAATCTTTTTCGGTGACAAATGAAAATGCTTTTGATGTGTCAATTTTTATCTTTTCCATAGTTTTTTATTTTTCCAGTTTCAATAAATATTCTTTATATATTTTTTCGTAAAACGGTATTAATTGAATCGTTGACTTATCTAATAAGTCGCTAAAACGATGTTTGTTCTCATATTCCTTAAAAAATTCCGTTACATCCGGCTTGGGAATTTCTTTCCCTTCGTGTGATTTTCTTTCTTTATCTGTTTTTCGCTGAAAATCACTATTTTCTGCCTCAAGCAAACGGGTAATTATCCTGTCTTGCCGTTTTACCAAATTAGGTGTAATATTTTTGTCAATCAAATCGTTGATATTTTCCTGAATCAACTGATTTATCTGATTCAGTTTTTGGGTTGCTTCCGGCGAAAGAGTTCCGTTGTTATTCATCAGTTGCCGTAGCGACTCTCTAAATTTTTCGTACTGTGCCAATGATTTGCCTATTTCCTTTCCGGTTTTTTCTTTGCCTTTGCCCGCTTGTTCATTCTTCATTTGCTCAATCATCTGCTGAAGTTGTTGTTTGAGCGACTGCATCTGTGCTTTCATCTGTCCCATTTTGGGTGATCCCGAACCCGGGTTTTGACACATCTGATTTCCTGATTTTTGTTTCATCCGGCGTTGCATTTGCTGTGCTAACTCCGAAAGCAGTAAGTCTAAATTATTTGCCGAAGTCATAATAAATTGCTGAGTCGATGCCGCACCTCGTGTATTACCGTCTTTCAACTGATTAAAAACTTTTTCCTGCCACTGTAAGATATGCGTTATTTCTTTATTAATGGGCTGATTAATCATTGGAATTCGTTTCGACAAAGCGTATAATGAATCCTGAATAATCTGGAAACTCTCGGAAAGTTTATGTTGTTTTTCCATCAATTTTCCCAATTTAGGGTCACGGAATGAAGTTTTTTTCAGTTGATTCATCAGGTCTTCCTGCTCAAACGAGAAAGTTGTCAAATTGTCAATAATTTGTTTCAAGTTGTTTAAATCTTCGGTTTCTTGTTGTTGCATCTGCTGATCCATCATTTGCTGCATCTGCTTTGACATTTGCGACAGCGATTGTGCATTTTTCTTCTGGCTCTGCGATGCTTTTGAGCGTTTTTTCTCGTCTAAACTTTTTTTGCCTTTACCAAATTCTTGAGCCACTTCTTCTTTTTGTTGGTTGAAGTTTTGCATTTGATAGGGCTGTTCCAATTCCTTATTCTTTTCTTGTGCTTCCTTGTATTTTTCCATTGCCTTTTCAAAGTCGGCTTTTTGTTGTTCCTGTTTCTTGGCAAGGTCTTCCGTGCTATTCTTTTTATCTTTACTTTCTTTAGATAATTTTTCTTGTTTCTCGGCTAATTTCTGTAACTCATCAATGGTCTGTTCCACTTTTTTCTCCACTTCAAACCGTTTGAGTATCTCCATATTTTTATCCAACTGTTTTTCCAGTTGTTCGTAGCTCATCTGCATTTTGTTGGTTTGCCGGTCTAACTGTTTTTCTTCGGCTTTGTCCATTAATTTTTCCAGTTCGTCTAACATTTTTTTCAACTCATCGTCCATCAGATTATTCAATAAATCTTCTATCTGCTTTTGTTTTTCCATTAGTTTCTGCGACTGGTCTGAAAAAGAACTTATCTTGTTGTTCTTCTGTTGATTCTCTTTCGCCAAGTCTTTCATTGTTTGCTGCAATTGCTTCTGTTCCTGTGAAATATTTTGCAAAATCTTTGTTTTTTCCCACGAAGTCAGGTTCTTGGCAATTTTATCTTTTTTCAGTTTCTCAATATTTTTCTGAATGTCTTTTGCCAATTTCCGGCTTGTCTTTAATTTTTTCTCTACCGATTCATTCACAGCATTTTCCAAACTGTCAAGTTCTTCTTTCGAGGGCTTACTAAATTGAAAAACGGACGACCGTGATGATTTCGGTCCGTGAATACCGTCATTGTCCCACACCTCAAAATAATACGATATTGTTGTGTTATCGGTAGTTATTCCCGCAAAATCAAATCCAAATTCAAATCCTTGAGCAACCGTATTATTATTAATTTCTACCGGCAATTTTACGATACTGTCTTTGCTCACAGCGTAGTTAAAAGTCATTTTTGTAAATCCATAATCGTCTTTGATATTTCCACCAAAATAAAATAGAGTAGGTTGCAACGAATCGACAAATTGCTTAACAAAGATTTCAGGATATAAATCGGGAATAGTTTTTATCCGGTAATTAAATATTTTATTTTTTTTCACAAATTTATTCTGATAACCAACCTGATAAGTTGTGTTTTTCAAAAACCTTTTCGATAATGAAAAAATGTCATTCTTCATTTGAGCAAATACAAAGCAGGTATCATTAAAGATGAAGTTAACGGAATCCACATTTTCCGCTTTTATTTCCCATTTCACTTGCGATCCTTCGGGGATAGACAGATTGCCGATATTTTGGAATGTTTCCGGCGGTAAAGTTGTATATGCCGGTGGTGTAACGGTTACCATCAGATTTGTGATTGACGGTGCAGGGAAAACCGTAATGTCATAAGAACGACTTTCAATATCTTCGGCAGAAAAATGGAACGACAGCCCATTGTTTATACTCCTGAACGAATAGGTAAAATCGCCTTTTTTCGTTTTTTTCATCAGAAATGAATTACCTGCATAATTTATTTCCACTGTTTCGGGGATATAATTGCCTTCCACAGCCACTTTTACAGTCAGGTCTTCGCCGGCAACTACTGATAATGAGTCATTCAGAAGCCGGAACGAAAAGGGAGCCGGAGTTTCAAAATAAACATTGTGCTGTAAAATGGGTTTTGTTCCCTGACTAAAAATCATTGGCTTTGTTGTAAATAAAACGACAGCAAGGATTAACGAAGCTAAAAAAAACAGCAAGTAACGGAATAATCGTTTTACATCTACCGCCTCAGTAAATGGGAACGGCGACAGCTGATTGGTGCGTTGCTCAATGCTTGCCAAAAGTAAATCGGCAGAATATGGCGACTGTTTTTCAAGACGGTAAAGTTCCAGTGTATTTAGCAATTTATCTTTAATCTCTGTAAAATGACGGCTGATAATTTGTGCTGCTCTGTCGTAAGAGATGGTCTTGCTTATTTTGAAAACCTTAAGCAACGGAAGAAGTATGTACCACAAAAACAGACCGGTAAAAGACACCAATAATACATCAAAAATAAAAGTACGGGTACCGATAGAAAAATGACCAAAATATTGGACTACAGAAGCTAAAACGATTGTCAAAACGAAGTAAACGGCAAACAAAATTAACCCTTTTAATACCTGCGTACGGTAATAATGCCGGATAAAACGATCTAGCTTTTGGATTAATATCTTATAGTCTTTGGCCACAAATAAAACTTCAATTTGAGCCCACGAATATACGAATCTTTTTTAACAATGGTAAAAAAAAAGGTTGTATTCTTTTTTATTGAACACAACCTTTAAAAAAGTTTGAATAAGTTCAGACTCCTAATCCAATTGTTTCATCACATTCAGAGCAATTTCGTAGAATGCTTTTCCTTGATCGGAAGATTCATCTAAAGCTGTTGGTGTTCCTGCATCACCGTCTTCACGGATTCTTTCGACGATAGGAATTTGTCCCAACAGCGGAATCTGAAATTCATCAGCTAAGTGTGAAGCACCACCTTTGCCAAAAATGTAATATTTCTTATCGGGGCAATCGTCAGGCGTGAACCAAGCCATATTCTCGACTATACCTAAAACAGGTACATCAATTCCTTTGGCCTTAAACATATTAACAGCTTTCCGCACATCATTGATGGCTACAGTTTGCGGTGTGCTAACCACAACAGCACCACTTGCCTCTACGGTCTGAGCCAGTGTAATTTGTGTGTCGCCTGTTCCCGGAGGCAAATCAATAACCATAAAATCCAGTTCGCCCCAATCCACTTCGTTCAAAAGTTGTTTCAAGGCATTGGTAACCATTGAACCACGCCAAATTACGGCATCTTCCTTTTTGATAAAGAATCCAAGAGAGATTACTTTTATACCGAATTTTTCGATGGGAATAATGACATCTTTTCCATCTACTTTCTTCCCACCCGGGCGAGCATCTTCCATATCTAATAATTTTGGGATAGATGGTCCATACATATCGGAGTCAAGTAATCCTACCGACTTACCCGCTTTGGCTAAAGCAATTGCTAAATTCGCCGCTACGGTTGATTTTCCTACACCACCTTTGCCGGAGGTTACCATAATAATGTGTTTAATACCGGGAAGGGATTTCTCCGGTTTCGGCGGAGCAGCCGGTTTTACATTCATTTTACTAACATTTACTTTGCCGATAGCTCTTATCTTCACTTCAATATCATTGCCAAAAGCTGCCTGTAATTTCTCTGTGGCATTTGCTTTTACCGATTTCTCGTGTGGATTATTGAAACTATCGAAAACAATCGTAAACGAAATTGTCTTTCCTTCAAAAGTTAATTCCTTAACCATATTCAAGGAAACGATATCCTGATCTTTTGGCGGATATTTAACCGTTTGTAAGATTTGAACTACACTTTGTTCATTTATTTCCATAATTGCTTGTTTTTTAGTTCGTAAAATTCATAAAGCTTAACAACCCCCTTAATCCCGCTTTACTAAGGGGTGGGAAACAAGAGGTTGAAAGTTTTTATTTTTTTATTTGTTCATTTCCATTTAACTATTTGTAATTATCACATTTTTCATTCGTAATTAAAAATCTAAGCACTCCAAACTTTAGGCACTCTAGGCACTTAAAATAATCATTCCATCTCTTAAAGCTCTTCCATTGGATTCCAAAAATATTTCTTAAAATTGACAATACAGTTGTTTTTAATCATAACACCTTCTTTTTTCAACATTTCTTCCATCATTGTCGGTGACGGAAAATGATGTTTCCCTGTCAAACAACCATTACGGTTCACAACACGATGGGCAGGAATAAAATACGGTTGCGAAAACGCTTTGTTCATTGCCCAACCAACCATGCGTGCCGCCATTGGTGCCGTTAAATAATTGGCAATGGCTCCGTAAGTGGTTACTCTTCCTTCCGGTATTAAACACACAACCTGATATACTTGTTCAAAAAAATTATCATTATCCATAAAAAAAATAAGGGTTGCTTTTTATTTGCAACCCTTAAAAGATTTTCCGGAATGATTTACATCATGCCACCCATTCCGCCCATTCCGGGATCCATTGGCGGCATTGGTGTTTCTTTTTCTTTCTTTTCGACCATTACTGATTCGGTGGTCAAGAACATTCCTGCAATAGATGCGGCATTTTCAAGAGCTACACGAGTAACTTTTGTCGGGTCAATAACACCGGACTTCAGCAAGTTTTCGTATTTTTCCGTATAAGCATTAAAGCCGAAATCATCTTTTCCTTCTTTTACCTTGTGAACAACAACAGAATCTTCCAAACCGGCATTTCTAATAATCTGACGCAACGGTTCTTCTATTGCTCTTTTAACAATCTGAATACCTATTGTTTCATCTTCATTGCTGCCTTTCAGGTCTTTTATGTCTTCAATTGATCTAATTAAAGCTACGCCACCACCGGGAATAATTCCTTCTTCCACAGCTGCACGGGTAGCACTCAAGGCATCGTCCACACGGTCTTTCTTTTCTTTCATTTCCACTTCGCTGGCAGCACCAATATAAAGGACAGCAACACCACCGGCTAATTTTGCCAATCGTTCTTGCAATTTTTCTTTGTCGTAGTCGGAAGTTGTTGTTTCAATTTGTGCTTTTATTTGTGCTACGCGGGCATCAATAGCGTCTTTTTGTCCTTTGCCGTTAACTACGGTTGTATTTTCTTTGTCCATTTCAATTTTCTCTGCTTCGCCGAGCATATCAAGTGTTACCGTTTCCAATTTCAGTCCTTTATCTTCTGAAATTACTGTTCCTCCTGTCAAAACGGCAAGGTCTTCAAGCATTTCTTTCCGGCGGTCGCCAAATCCGGGTGCTTTTACGGCAGCTATCTTAATGGTACCACGCAATTTGTTAACTACTAAAGTTGCCAGTGCTTCGCCTTCAACATCTTCGGCAATAATTACCAATGGACGACCGGCTTGAGCGACCGGTTCCAATATAGGTAACAAGTCTTTCATTACCGATATTTTCTTTTCGCTAAGTAAGATATAAGGATTCTCCATTACCGATTTCATTTTTTCGGTATCGGTTACAAAATAAGGCGAAATATATCCGCGGTCAAATTGCATTCCTTCTACTATCTCTACAGTTGTATCTGTTCCTTTGGCTTCTTCTACGGTAATTACACCGTCTTTTTGCAC
>JALTEO010000219.1 GCA_027073875.1 Bacteroidales bacterium | reverse complement strand
CAAAAGTTTTTGATGAGTTTAAAAACCGTCCAACAATCTTTACACTTGTGGCAGACCAAAGTCCTTCAAATCCGACCCGTTCGTTCTGGGTGGATTTTATGGGGCAGAAAACAGCATTTTTACATGGCGTTGAACATTATGCGCGAAAATATGAGTTGCCGGTAGTGTATTTGGACATTCAGCGTGTGAAACGGGGATATTATAATTTGAAATTGTCTCTGCTTACTGATGAACCCAATAGGCTTTCTGAAGGGGAGGTTACTGCACGTTATGCAGCCAAACTGGAAGAAATTATCCGTAATAAACCGGAAGATTGGTTATGGTCGCATAAAAGATGGAAACATCAATGGCCGGTTTCCAATCAATGATTTGGTTGAAAATTCAATTGTGAAAAGTCACTGCTCTTTGGGAATTGATATATCCTGAGATTAAATTCAGGTATGGCCGCTAAGATATGGTCGAAGATATCGGCCTGAATATCTTCATAATCTCCCCAGGCTGTAGTTTTAGTAAATACATATATTTCTATGGGAATTCCTTTTTCGCTGGGCGGAAGTTGGCGTACCAGAAAAGTCATGTCGTTGCGCAGATCGTTACGATTGCTCAGGTAGGCTTTTAAATAGGCCCTGAAAATACCCAGGTTGGTTTGCCTGCGACCATTGATAATGACTGTTGGATCGGGATCGAATTTTTTGTTGTAGGCCTCAATTTCCTTTTCTTTTTCATCCAAATACGTTTTTAGAACCTTGATTTTTCTAAATTTTTCCAGTTCGTCAGCTTGCACAAAATGGACACTTTCCATATCAATATTAATTGATCTTTTAATGCGTCTGCCACCTGATTCTTCCATCCCACGCCAGTTTTGAAAGGAATCGGCTATCAGGCTGTAGGTTGGTAAGGTTGTGATGGTTTTGTCCCAGTTCTGGACTTTAACGGTTGTGAGCGTAATTTCTGTAACTACCCCGTCAGCCTGGTGTTTTGGCACGCTAATCCAATCACCAATACGGATCATTTTGTTGAAGATAAGTTGTAAACCGCCCACGAATCCGAGGATGGGATCTTTAAAAATCAGCATGAGTACTGCTGACAGTGTGCCTAAGCTTATAAATAACGAAGAAAGATTTCGATGTAATAAAGTGCCGATGATGAAAAGGACGGCAACGAAATAAATAATAATTTTCAGGATTTGAATCAGACTTTGAATAGGGTGGTCTTTTGAAATATCAAACCGGTTATAAAAATCGTTTATAGTGGACAGGAGGCTGTCGATAATGATAACAGAAATAACCACAAATGATATTTCCAGTAAAGCTTCGATTACATTGACCAAAAGAGGAATGTTGAACAGGGTATCTTTACTGAAGTAATACAGCAGTAGAGCCGGTACCAGAAACGCAACTTTTTTGAAAAAAGTATGTTTTAACAACAGATCGTCAAATTTATTGTCCGACCGCTGAATAATTGGAATAAATATCTTCTTAATTAAATACCATGTTAAACGATAGGCAAAGTATGAAAATATAATCAGGAGTATAAACATACTGATTTCGCCTGTTGTACTTGACCAGCTGGTAGAAAGACCAGTTTTTTCAAGCAAAGAAATAAGATGGAGGGTCAATGCTTTCATCGAAAGTTATAATTTAAACAAGTTTAGCGTTTATTAATAAAATCAAGATATTTTTCACGAATAAAGATCAGCTTTCCCAGCCTGAAATTCTTGTCGTAAATTCTTATGAAATCAAGAATCCCTTTGGCATCATACATATAACACAGGGCACTGTCGAAATTATTGTCTTCAATATTATATTTAATTTGTTTTGTTATTTCTTCAAATGCGTTCCATTCAATTGGTTGTGGAATTTGCAGATAAGAAAACTCTTTAGTATCCAAATCGTGGTATATTCCCTCTACGCTTTTTTCCATACTAAAATGTTTTCTAATATTGATCAGCGATTCGTATGCGCCAATTTTACGTCTTTTCATTAATTCAATGCCTTGTCCCTGAAATGCTGCAACAAGTTCAGAAGCCTGTCTGTATTTTAAGAACTTGATCCGAATAATGTTTACCTGCGTATTGTTTAAGTAAATATTACCGGGTGCTGCATCGAAACCGAATGCAAAATTTTCTTTTATTTTCATGATAGCCCGGATGATTTTATCATCACTATAGGATTGTTTGGCAACAAAAAACAGGGAGTCAGCTTCTAAATTGTGTGGGACAGTGGAGCCATGATAGCCTGGAAAAGGTTCGACAGACTCCAATATTAATGCTTTGCAGTTCTCCGGTAATTCAGCAATTCTCAGTATTTCTTTTTTTGTGATACTGCCAATGGAGTGGAAGATCTCTTTTGTCA
>JALTEO010000218.1 GCA_027073875.1 Bacteroidales bacterium | reverse complement strand
CAAATAAATAAATATCAGTATTTTAGAGGCAATTTCCCGGGATAGTTTGTATTATAGTGTAATCCTCTACTTTCTTTGCGTTCAATTGCCATTTTTATTACAAGATAAGAAACATTAATAGCATTCCGCAATTCACAAATTTCCCTAAATATTTTTGATTTTCTATAAAGTTGTTCTGTTTCGTCGTATAAAGTTTTTAGACGGTTTAAAGCACGATAGAGACGCAAATCGGAACGAAATACCCCAACATAATTAGACATTATTTGTTGTAGTTCCTTTTTACTCTGGGTAATCAGTACCATTTCTTCCGTTGGAGTCAATCCCTTATCAACCCAATCGGGAATATTATCCGGAATTGAGTGATTGTTAGCATTTTCTATAATATGTAATGCCGCACGATGACTAAACACCAATGCTTCTAATAAAGAATTTGAAGCCAAACGGTTGGCACCATGTAAGCCGGTAGAAGCACTTTCGCCCACAGCATACAAGTTTTTTATGCTGCTTAGTCCGTTTTCATCTACTTTAACTCCTCCACAAAGATAATGAGCCGCAGGAACCACAGGGATAAAATCTGTCGTAATATCAATTCCTAAACTCCGGCATTTTTTTCTGATTGACGGAAAATGTTCTTCTATCACTTTTTTATCAATTCCGGTAGCATCTAAATAGACAAATTCGTCACCTGAATTTTTCATTTCGTTATCAATGGCACGGGCTACAATATCACGAGGGGCTAACGAACCGCGTTCATCGTATTTCTTCATAAAAGATTTTCCATCTCTGTCTTTTAGTATGCCACCTGCACCGCGTAAAGCTTCGGTAATCAAAAATGCCGGTTTTTCGTTTGGATTAAACAAAGCAGTAGGATGAAACTGAACAAATTCCATTCCTTCCAGCAATCCTTTGGCACGATAAACCATCGCCAAACCATCGCCGGTAGCTATTGGCGGATTTGTTGTGGTGTCATAGATATTTCCAATGCCTCCCGTTGCCAGTAAGATTTTATCCGACAAAAAAGTCTTTATCGTATTTTCTTTAATATCTAACACATAAATACCAAATGCTTCAATTCCTCCAAAACACCGCTTGACCAAAACACCTAAATGATGTTGAGTAATAATATCAATCGCAAAATGATTCTCAAAAATTGTAATATTAGGATGTTGACGGACTTTCTCGGTTAATGCCCTTTGTATTTCTGCTCCCGTATTATCCTGATGATGAAGAATTCTGTTTTTTGAATGACCACCTTCTTTACCTAAATCAAATTCGCCATTTTGCTTTTTGTCAAAATTTACACCCCATGCCAACATCGACTGAATTTGTTCAGGTCCCTCGGTAACAACCATTTTCACTATCTTCTCGTCACATAAACCGTCACCTGCTATCAGCGTATCTTTGATATGTTTTTCGTAAGAATCAATTTTATCGGTAACAGTTGCAATACCTCCTTGAGCGTGAGCTGTATTCGTATTATCAATTTTCTCCTTAGCAATGATTGCTACTTTCCGTTTATCTGCAATCTGAAGTGCTGCACTTAGCCCGGCAACACCGGAACCTATAATCAAAACATCAAAATATTGCTTCATTAAAAATAAATTTTGGCAAAATTAATTAACTGCCGGATTAAGTATTTTATTTTACTATTGTTTAGAAACAGTTTTCATCAGCATCTTTAGGCATGACCGCCGGAAATTAAACGCCGGAACTTCTTTCTTGTATTCCAGATATTGGTTTCCAAATTTACGAATGGCTTCCGGCTCTTCAATAACAAAAATCATTATCAACATCAGAATTATTTCCGAAGGTGTAATGATTAAAATAAACGATAAACTGCCTGACAAAAAAGCAAAAGCCATAGGGAATAAAAAAAGCCCAAGGTGCATAGGATGACGCATACATCCATAAGGTCCATCCTTTACCAATTGATTGGTTTCCATTCGTGGCAACTCTCCTTTTCTGCCATGTTGTGCTAAAGTTCTACCTGTGTTTCTGCTAATTGTCATAACAAGCTTCATCAGAAAAGCACCCCATAAAAATGATAACAGATGCCATTGCCAAAGATGCCAAATCCCGGAAAAGTATTGTAAATCTAAGACAATCCCCAGCGTTAAACCACCGAAAATGAATAGTACCCAAATGATTAATCGAAAAATCATAATATAAAGGAGAGTTCTAAAAAAGAGCCACCAATGGGACTCGAACCCACGACCTGCTCATTACGAATGAGCTGCTCTACCAGCTGAGCTAAGGTGGCAATTAGTGTGCAAATTTATAAAACTTTAGAACCTAAAGAACAAAATGATTTTTTTTGTTACAATTTAGCAGTAGATTAGAATTTTAATCATCTAATTC
>JALTEO010000217.1 GCA_027073875.1 Bacteroidales bacterium | reverse complement strand
TTGATTGTCAAAACGATACTCTTTAACTCCATAGCCATTAAAAACACCAAAATGAGTTTCTATCAAATTGTTTTTGGTGTGGAAATTACCCTGTGCTCCAATGTCTCTAACACCTATTGTTCCATCAGGTATTAAAGCATTAATGACAATTGCCCGTTCAATTGCTGCAATATCAAAGTCGTGTTGAAATCGCTGCAAACTGTATTCAGGCACAAACTGTCCTAAATCAAAAGAAAACTGTCCTGTTTTATACCCAAGTTTTACATCTTGCAAAAAAAATGTTTCTTGGTGCAGACTTGTAAAAGTAGTTTGCACTTTATACGACCAATGCTCCGAAAATTCAGGTGTAGATTTAAGCCAAAATTTTAAACGGCGTACCATCACACTCGAATAATCATCGAAATTGCTTGTTGCCCGTAATTGCGTATAAGCATTCCAGTCTGCCTTTGGTGGATTTTTAGTTGTTTGAGAAAAACTGCTAAAACTAAAAAATATCAGAATTGTAATGAGTGTATTCTTCATCTTAAAATAATTTAAAAATCAATTTAGCCGCCATCAACAATAGAATTACGGCAAGAATTTTTTTAACTGTTTTTGCATTTAATTTTTTCTGCATAAATATTGTCCCAAGCATTGCTCCAGCTACTCCTGCAACAGATGCTACAAGCAATATTTCCCAATTAATTTTCCCAATTGCCCAATAGGTTAAAAATCCTGAAAAAGATGAGAAAGGAACTACAAAAGCTGTAATTGCTGCTATTTTCTTAGGGTTAAAACCTATCATTAACATCAATGGCGAAATTATACCTCCACCGCCAATACCTAACATTCCCGACAATAATCCTGCAAAAGAGCCAATCAATGTTAGTTTAAAATATGGTCTGTCTTCCCTGTAATTTTCACCTTCTTTTTTCTTATGAAATAAAAACATAAATCCCGAAAAAAGCAAAAAAGCAATAAAAAGGTAAAGGATAATATTAGCGGAAATAAATTTTGTGATATAAGCTCCAACAATAGCAAAAACAAATGATGAAATGATGATAGGAATACCTATTTTAAAATCAAGTCTTTTGTTTTTAATGTTGTGAATACTGGCACCTGTTAAGCTAACTGTATTGTAAAAAAGCCCGACAGGTTTTGCTACATTAATTGGTATTCCCAGCGAAACAAGTATTGGAATTAAAATAATTGCCGCACCAACACCGCCAAGGGCAAAGATAAAGGCAGCAACAAATGAAATACCGAAGATTAAAGCGTCCATTTTCGTAGTGTTTTATTTATAATGACATTCGTTTTTGAACCATAAAAGACATAAAAGAGCATAAAAGTTTTTCCCTGCTTATATGATATCTTATATGAACTTATATGGTTTATAATTTTATTCATCCATTTCACTTCCCATTTTCTTTGAACCATAAAAGACATAAAAGAACAGAAAAGTTTTTCTCTTATATGATACCTTATATGAACTTATATGGTTTATAATTTTCATTTATTTGTTATTCAAGCCATTACCATAAACAATATTATACAACTCAACTAAACGCATACCTGTTCCGTGGGCATCTCTTATGGCAAGCGGGTCGTATTCCAGTCCGCCCATTTCGGTAAAAGTGTAACCAAGTGCGCCACTGCCTCCGAGTATCATTCTGTGACGAAGCATAAAGGCATGTAAAGTGTTAATTGTACTCTCGATGTATCGTCTGCCGGTAATTACATAACCTCCTATTTTGTTTCGTAAAGCACCTTTCATCCACCATGTGCGTTCCATCAACATTTTTATTTCGGAACTTACATCAGCAAATTGCGACGGTGAACCAAAGATGATTATTTCTGCCCAAATCATATCTTGCAAAACTTGTTGCATATCATCTTGGATGACACAATAACCTGTTGTTTTACACTCGCGACATGGTCCGCAACCGGAGAATTTTAAATCGCCCAAATAAACGCGTTTAATTTCTGCGTTTTCCGGGAACTCCGATAATGCAGCATCCATCATTTGTGCTGTATTGCCTTCTTTTCGTGGACTTCCGTATATTGCCAGTACTTTCATTTTATATATTTTATTTATTTTCAATCTCTCTCATAAAACTCACCAAAATCGCGTTTTATCTCATCGCGTATTCTACGAAATTCAGATAATATAAATTCTTCTGTTCCTGTTGCTTCGGCAGGGTCATCGAAACCAATATGTAAACGATGTTTTACTTTCCCTGTGAAAACGGGACAGGTTTCTTTTGCACTGTCACAAACGGTAATTACAAAATCGAAACTTTCGTTTAAAAATTCGTTTACCGATTTGGGTTTACCACCGGAAATATCTATCCCAACTTCTTTCATTACTTGTATGGCTTTCA
>JALTEO010000216.1 GCA_027073875.1 Bacteroidales bacterium | reverse complement strand
AAAATCGATAGTTTATACCAAGAGGAACTCGAAGGTAATAAAGGTTTATGGTCGAATTCAGAATGGTATTGTTAGCAATGGAATCTGATGAATGAATGGCGACTTTCACGATGCCGGATGAGGTATAGATTAATGATTCGATGTTTTGATGGTTGCCAACAACTGGAACTCTTTCGGTAGAAAACCGAATGGAATAGGGTGCCCAAACAACGCCTGTTGTAATACGAATAGGAGGTTTTAACCGATAAGATGCTGTAAATCCATATGAGTAGGTAAAACTGTATTGATCGCGTTTATCAAAATATGCTTTATTGAACTCGCTATGTGAGTAAGCCGGATTGTTGCTTAAAAATCGGGATGAAAATTCGGGATTAATAAATAGTTTAATACAAAGTCGTTTGTTGTTGGTTAATAAATTGTTCGTTTGGAGTGTACCTTTTTTGTTTTTCATTTTACCAAATGCTGGAACTTTTTGAGTTGCAAAATCTTTTGTCTGCAACAGAGAGGATGATGCTTTGTATTGTTGAAAAGGGTGTTGTGATAATGCTCTTGGATTTAAAGAATGAAGTGCCGGGAGGTAAAATATACTCTTTTCAGAATTCATTGGTTGACCGGCACCGATGTTTGATGTATGCCTAACGGATGAAATTGAAGTGTTGCCGCTGGTCAACTGTCTGTTTTGATTATCCGGAATTTGCTCCCTACCTGTTTGTACAGGAGTATTCCTTATTAAAGCAGGTTGCTTTGCACGGTTGCGATGTGAAAATGTAACGATTTTTCTCTCTTTATTGCTCTTGTTAAATCGTTTCTCATTTTTTATTTCTACCTTTTTCTCCGGACTTAATACAGCTGTTTTTTCTTTTGAAACGGGAAGGGTAAAGAAGGCAATCGCAATAGCCACAATGATGCCTGTGCCAAGGGCCGACCACAGTAAATAACGACTTTTTGTCCATACTGAAACATGAGAAACCCCTTTGCCAAGTGACGAACGGATGTTTTTCCATAGTTCTTTTGGCGGCGTTATCTGCTCGGTTTCATATTTTGAGCGCAATAAATCGTCAAAAGGATCGGTGTGTAAATTTTTAACCATATTCTCTTTTTTACTTCATGTTGTATGCCATAATTTTACTTTTAAGCAATAGCCTTGCATCGTGCAACTGCGATTTGGATGTGCCTTCGGAAATGCCGAGCATAACGGATATTTCTTTGTGCGAAAAACCCTCTATAATAAACAGATTCACTATCATTTGCATCCCTTCCGGCAACTGTTTTATCAATTTTGTAATGTCATCAACAGCCATTTTACTTAACACAGCAGATTCTTCTCCTTTTGAATGCAGGTGAAGAGAGTACTTACTAATATCTGTACTATCAACTTGTTTTCGTTTTTTAATAAGTTGCAATGCTTCATTAACAAATATTTTTTTCATCCACCAAACCAATGTCTCTCTATTCTTTAATTGATGCAGATTTTTGAAAACCTTAATAAAACCTTCTTGAAAAACATCATAAGCATCCTCTCTATTTTTAAGATATCGCATGCAAAGCGCTAACATATTCGAAGCATATGCATCATATAATTGTCTTTGTGCATTCTTGTTACCTCGAATTGCTTTATCAATTAAATCTTCTGTTGTCTTCCTTTTCAAACTTTTCCTTCCTTAATAAAGATGATTACCATTTAAAAAAGTTGGTTTGAAAGCAAAAATAATTTACGAATCTAAATAAAATCTAAAGAAGAGTATGAAACGATAATCCACATGTGGGTATTTCCTATTGTGATGTTACTAACGAATATAGTTTTGCATAGTCTATCAGCGAGTTATTAATAGGTGTTACATGACCAACGCCTTTATTAAGATTAATATTTACTAACTTATCGAATAACAAACGAGCCAACTCTTTAGGAGTTTCAAAGACGTAATAGTTTGTTAAATTCTCTTTATTATCAAATAAATACCCTATAGGGACGGAAAAAACAGGAATGCCTCTCGAATAGGCTTCTAAAGAGGAAAGTGAAATTGTTTCTTGCAAAGAAGAGAGGATAAAGGCATCTAACCTATCAAGGTAGGGGATTACATCATCTACAAAACCAGTTATTTGGATGTCCATTTCCGGATATTTTTGTTTCATACGGTATGCTTCCGGTCCATCCCCAATAAATATAAAACGGAATGGAACATTAGTAAACAGTTGTTGAAAAATTTTTAATCCTTTAAATGTATTTTCAATTCCTTTATCCGGATCGGCTCTGCCGCTAAATCCGAGAATCAACTTTTCCTTTTTATTCGGCTTTCTATTTTCTTGTTGAAAAAACCGACTGTTTATCGGTGGTGGAACAGTTAAACATTTATTGAAATACTTTGTTC
>JALTEO010000215.1 GCA_027073875.1 Bacteroidales bacterium | reverse complement strand
ATGAAATCCCTTTGTAGAAAATATTAAAGTATTATAAAACATAATTGTTGTAATATGTTGTATGTTAGTTTGTTATCTTGTTGATTCTATTTTTTTGAAAAAGTTTTTTTATTCGCATTCAAATTAAAATTTTCTTTGCATTTTCTTAAAAAAAATGAAAAATGACAGGGAAAAATAATTTTTGGACAAAAGAACAGTGGATTATCAACGAAAGAGCAGCTTTTGAGTTGATTACAGTAACCGGACATTTGTGGTATAAAAAATCGGTAGAATTAGTTTTATTTCGCCAAAAAATCTTAGATGTTAGCGTTAGTGGGATACTTAAGATTCATGATTATGGTGAGAACATTATCAAAAATCCTGTTTCTGTTGAAGAAACCCTTGAGATTGCCAAAGAAATATTAAAAAGTGATATTCGTTGGGCACGATTGGATATTGGTACGCTGGCATCACAATGGCGAAAAGAAAAAGACAATTACATAAATCTTAGCGATTTTTTAAAAGATAAATTAGTTGATTTTCTCAAAGAAAAGAAAGAAACTAAACCAAAAGATGTTGTCCTATACGGTTTTGGAAGAATTGGTAGATTGTTGGCTCGTGAGTTTATTTATCAGTCCGGCAGAAGTGAACAATTGCGATTGAAAGCCATCGTAACCCGTGGCAATTCGGATAAAGAGATTTCCAAAAGAGCTGCCCTTATGCGGACGGATTCTGTTCACGGAGAATTCAAAGGCATCATCAAAGAGGATTTGGAAAACAAGCAGCTTATAATAAATGGTATAGAGGTGAAAATGATTGCGTCAGACAGTCCCGATAAAATTGATTATACTCAATATGGTATTGATAATGCTTTGGTTATTGATAACACCGGTGCATGGCGAGATAGGGAAGGGCTGTCATTGCATTTAAAATCAAAAGGTGTGGACAAAGTGCTTTTGACAGCTCCCGGCAAAGGTGATGTGCCAAATATTGTATATGGTGTAAACAATAAAGAATTTGATTACGATAATGAACAAATTTTTTCTGCTGCTTCATGTACGACTAATGCGATTGTTCCACCACTTTTTGTTATCGAAAAAAAGATAGGTATTCAAAAAGGGCATATTGAGACTATTCATTCATACACCAATGATCAGAATTTGTTAGATAACTTCCATAAAAAATACCGGCGAGGTCGGAGTGCTCCTATTAATATGGTAATAACTGAAACCGGTGCCAGCAAAGCTGCTGCAAAAGTAATCCCTACGCTCGACGGAAAACTAACTGCCAATGCTGTCCGTGTTCCTACACCTAATGGTTCTTTAGCTATTTTAATGCTTTCATTAAAAAAGAAACAGACTGTTGAAAGTTTAAATAAAATATTGGAAAATGCCGCACAAAAAGAATTAATTGAGGAAATTGAATATTCTTATTCAAATGAATTGGTGTCAAGCGATATTGTTGGAATCCCAAGACCGGCAATTGTTGACAGTAAAGCAACTTTAGTGTCTGCTGACGGACTCAATGCGACGGTTTATGTGTGGTACGATAACGAATACGGTTACTCCCGGCAAGTTACACGATTGTCAAAAGATATTGCTAAAGTTCGATTCCGTAATTATTATTAATTCTTCTAGACAATTTTTTTGTTCTTTTGAGCGTCCTCGCTCAAACCAGTGAGGAAAATCAGGAAATCCTCCCGGAAATAAGAGCGTCATCCTGAACTTGCCTGCCCTCGAAACTTTGTTTCGGGGTTCCTCTTGCAAGCGTCATCCTGAACTTGTTTCTCCTGCAAGTGTCATCCTGAACTTGTTTCTCCCAAGGAGTCCTTCGGACAGGATCTAGTAGATTCCGAAACAAGTTTGGAATGACCAAAGGGTAAGTGAGTCCAGTTCGGGAGGTAAAAGAAAGGAAAGGACAAAGATATAAACATAATAATTCTCACTAAATCAATTAAAAACAATGAATTATTAGTTAACTACCTAATTCAAAAAGTAAAAATACTAACATTTGGGTATTGTTCACAATTTTTTTCCATAATACTTTTGTTCCCGATATTTAAGATTTTATAAAATGAGAAACTTTGTTATTTTGATGTTGTTTTTAGTGTCTGGTTTTTTTAGTAATGCTCAAAAAAATACCGATGCTATGTTGTTCGGAGATGTAAAAGACGAAACCGGACATCATATTCCTTTTGCTAATATTATTGTAAAAGGCACAACACTGGGAACGGTTGCCGACGAAACCGGTCATTTTATGATGACAGACTTACCTGTTGGAAAACAAACCATAGTTTGTCATATGATTGGTTACAAATCACAGGAAAAAACAGTAGAGATGAAAGCGTATCAATCGACGGAAATATTTTTTAAACTAAAAAAAGAACAGATTGAATTAAACCAAGTAGTAGTATCTGCTGACAGGATGCAAACCAAACGCAAAGAAGCACCTGTAATTGTTAATGTTATCAGTCCAAAAACATTACAAGAAGTACAAAGTACCACACTAATGGAAGGTATAAATTATTCCCCCGGTTTGCGTGTGGAAAACGATTGCCAGAATTGTGGTTTTAGTCAACTCAGAATGAATGGACTTGATGGACCTTATACACAAATTTTAATTGATAGTCGTCCTGTTTTTAGCGGATTAGCAGGTGTTTACGGTTTAGAACAAATTCCTGCGAATATGATTAAACAAATTGAGGTTGTCCGTGGAGGTGGCTCCGCATTATTTGGGGGAAATGCCATTGGCGGAACAGTAAACATTATTACTAAAGAACCTGAAAATAATAGTTTCTCTATTACTAAAAACATAGGATTGATGGGTATTGATAAACAAATAAGTCAACCGAAGTTAGACAATAATCTTTCGTTTAACGGTACGGTGGTAAAACAAAATCGCAAGGCAGGATTTACATTATATGGTATGAGTCGTAATCGTCAAGCATTGGATGTTAATAATGATCAATTTTCGGATATTCCACTGCTTAAAACGGATGCTTTCGGTATAAATAGTTTCTATAAATTATCGGCAAAAACAAAAGTTAAAGCCGGTTATTATCATGTACATGATTTCCGACGAGGTGGTAATAAATTGGATTATTTGCCGCAGGAAACGGATATTACTGAACAAGTGGAACATTATATTGACGGTGACAATGTATCTCTTAAAATTTATACGACAAAAAACAAAGAAGACAATCTGAATATTTATACTGCCGGACAACATATCTTGCGAAACTCTTATTATGGGGCTAATTATGATCCAACGGCTTATGGAAAAACAACGAATTTAACAACTTCTACCGGCATTCAATATGTAAACCATCAACAGAATCTAATTTTCGCACCGGCAGTTTTTACGATTGGAGTTGATAATAACTATAGTCATCTTATTGATGAAAAACTGGGCGTTAATGGAAATGCTAATACTTTTGTGGCTAATCAATCCCTAATCACAAATGGATTATTTGCTCAAAACGAATGGAAAATAAATAAATTTAAAATGGTTTTGGGCATTCGCTATGACAATTATAAGGTGTTGGATTTTATTGATGAGTCGTCTAAAAATGTTATCGGGAATGTTCTGGTTCCAAGAGTCAATTTATTGTATTCACCCGTTGAATCTACGCAGTTTCGTGTCAGCTATTCAAGGGGATACAGGGCACCACAAATATTTGATGAAGATTTGCATATAGAATCATCGGGAGCACGACGGATAAAACATATTAATGATACTGACTTAAAACAAGAAACTTCGGATAATATTACTTCATCGGTGGAATGGAATCATAATTTTAATAGAATGAATATTGATTTTCTGTGCGAAGGATTTTATACTTACTTACACAATCCGTTTGCAACTCAAATTTCTGATTTGGATTCTTTGGGAAATATGACATATACCCGTTTTAATGCAAGGTATGGAGCAATTGTTCAGGGATTAAATTTCCAGTTAAACATTGCACCTAATTACTCTACAAAATTACAGTTAGGATTAACTGTCCAAAAAAGTAATTATAACCAACAGATTCCGTGGGGTAACGACGATACAAAAACTACTGATGAGATTTTACGAACACCTCATAATTACGGTTATCTAATATTCTCGTATAATCCAAGAAACACTTGGAGGTTTTCGGTATCAGGAATTTATACTGGACAGATGTATGTTCCTCATTTTGGTATGGATACGAATGACCCCAATTTAACTGCAGATGAACAATCAACAATTTCTCAAATGATTCAAAATGGTGATATTATTCAGGGTGAAGAGCTTATCAAAACGCATCCGTTTTTTGATATGGGAGCAAAAGTTTCGTATCTTTTAAAATTGAAAGCAAATTATTATTTGCAATTTAATATGGGCGTAAAAAATATTTTTAATTCTTTCCAAACAGACTTGGACAAAGGAAAATATCGTGATGCCGGATTTGTTTATGGACCGCAAATGCCCCGTTCAATTTATTTTGGATTAAAAATAAGTATTTGATTTATATCTTTAATTATTACATTTGTGGTTGCAATAAAACAAACAAATATCCGGAAAAATACAAGAATTTTTTGTGTAGGATGTCCAAAATTAATTACAGAAGATTGGATGCTTAAAAAAATGAAAAACCTAAATATTAACTTAAAAATAAAAAAATGAACAAAAGAATTTTATTACTTACAGTGCTTGTAATCTCAATTTTTTCAGGTTGTACAAGTAAAGATGCAAACAAACAAGTTGCAACACAAAAAGCTGAAACAGTAATCCCAAAAGCTGAAAAACCGACAAGTCTGTATGACAAAGCAGGGATTATAAAAGTAAAAGACCCGATGGCTTCTCTTGTCGGCTATCGAAAAGCAGGAGAAGACTTTTTTGAAATTTCGCTTGACGATGTAGGAAAATACAGCGGACATGTTTGTGCAGGTATTTCTTCGGGTTTTATATTGGTGAAACAGGTTCTTGAAAAACTTTACCCGAATGGAGAAGTTCCTGTAAGAGGGCAAATAAGAGTAGCAGCACAAAACGGAGGCGACCAATTAGATGTTGCCTCATATATTACAGGTGCAAGGGCTTTTTACGGCAGACAAGAAGTAAACGCAAACGATTTGATTATTGATAAATCGTTAGCTGGGCAAAAAGGCACTTTTACAATGATTTTTCAACGAAAAGACAACGGTAAAATGGTAAAAGCAGTTTTTAATAAACTAAAACTTATGACACCGGAAGAGATAAAAACCGTTATGCCAATCAAACAAAGAATTGAAGAAGGAAAAGCTACACAAAAAGATAAAGAACAATTTGCAAAACTGGTTCATTCTATTGTCGAAAGAGCAATCACAAATATGCCGGAAGGTGTAATAACTATTACAGAATGCGCAAAATATAAATTTCCTGAAAGATAAATTACTATGAAAAAGACAGTTTTATTGTTGATTGTTTCCTTTTTTTCATTGTTTTCAATAGCACAGGAGAAAAAAGCACTTTTGATATTAGCTCACGGGTCAAAATCACCACAATGGAATCAACCTGTATTGAATATTGAAAAACAAGTAGCAAATGAACTTGATAAAAGAAAAATTACTGCTTTTAAACAAATAAGAGTGGCATTGATGGAAATGTCAAAACCTACAATTGCAGATGTTTTTCGTGATTTTGAAAAAAAGGGGATTACAGATGTGTATGTAATTCCACTTTTTATCGCACCGTCTGGTCACTCACTTTTTGATATACCTACAATATTAGGGTTGTCATATAATAAAAAGAAATATGACGAGATGAAAGAAGAAGGAACTGAAATAGTAGATACACATATAAAAATAACAATTGGACCTTCAATGGATTATGATAATGTCATAAAAACCATTTTATTGGATAAAGTAAAATCACTTTCGGAAGATTCAAGTAAGGAGGCACTTGTTATTCTTGCTCACGGTGATGAAAATTTTAAACCTATGTGGGAAAGTCTTATGGACGAAACTCAAAATTACATTCTTTCCAAGACCGGTATAGAATATTCTGATTATGCATTTGTAGAAGTCGGGCAGTCTTTTTCTACCGATGGCGTAAGTGCAATATTAAAAGCGAGTAAAGAGAAAGAAAAAGTAATTGTTGTTGGAATATATCTGTCAATGGGCGTGAAACAAATGGCTGAAACTTCTGCTCCACTTTCGATGATGGGATTTAGTATGGATACAAAAAAACTATTCAAAGGGAAAAACATTATTTTTGCACAAGATGGATTATTACCTGATAAAAGAATTTCAGAGTGGATTGTTGATAGAGCTATTGAATGGTTAAATAAATAATTTTTACCCTATATTTGTTACTGTTCCTAAGAAAATCCGATTTAAAAGTTTGGACAATACCTAATTGTTGGTAAAATAGTAGAACCCATACAAACCAACATAAATACGGACGAAAAATCGTATTATTTAACAAAAATACGGACGAAAAATCGTATATTATTGCATTTATTTATATCTTTGCACTAGCATCCGAAAGTAGTAATTTTTAAAAGCCCTCAGAATCCATTATTTTTGAGTTCTACTAAAAACTTTTCAAATATGGGACTCTTCAGGCGAAACAAAAATACGAATAAACCACTTATCCGACAAATCTTAGATTTAGTACCCCGATGGCTATTTGATAGTTGTACCAATACCAACAAAAGCGATAAAGGCTGTAGTAAATATATGACTTACGACCAATTTGTAGCCTTAACTTTCGGACAGCTTAATAAGTGTCAGAGTTTAAGTGATATATCAGCAGGAATAGGTGTTAGTGAGATGTTTATAAATAAGCTTGGATTAAAACAAAGCCCAGCACGTTCCACTATGAGTGATGGTAATAAAAAACGAGACTGGCATGTGTTTGAGAGTTTATACTATCGTTTACTTAGCCATTACAAATCGGTATTAAAAAAGCATCATAATACACATATCATAAAAGAGATTAAAGACAAAAGTATCAAACTTATAGACAGCTCAGTCATATCACTGTGTTTGTCTATGTTCGATTGGGCAGAGTTTCGGACAGCTAAAGGCGGTATCAAATTACATACAGCATGGGACGATACATTAATGATACCAGAGGTGGTTAATATTAGCGAAGCCAAAATTCATGACAGATATGGATTAAAGCAATTAATCTTTCCAAAAGACACAATAATTGTTGAAGATAGGGCATATTTTGATTTTGCATTAATGCTCAATAGAATAAAAGCAGAAAATGTATTTGTAACCAGAATAAAGAACAATACTAAGTACGAAACTATAGAAGAATTGGACTTACCTGAGAATATTGACCAAAATATATTAAAGGACGAGATTATACAATTAACATCCGTTAAGGCAATAGAAACAGGTATTTCAGAGCATAAACTAAGATTAGTTCATGTTTATAAAGAAGACGAAAACAAGGTAATAGCAATAATTACTAATCAATTGGATTGGGAGTATAATACCATAGCAGAGCTTTACAAGAAGCGATGGGACATAGAGTTGTTTTTCAAAGCGATAAAGCAAAATTTGCAAGTAAAGACATTTTGGGGAACGAGTGAAAATGCTGTAAAATCGCAGATATATGTTGCCTTAATCAGCTATTTACTTTTAGAACTGATAAAACGCACAATTGTTAAAGGTACTATCGCTTTTTCAAATTTATCTGAAAAAATAAGATTTTGCTTGTATCAGTATCTATCATTGGATTATGTATGCAATGAGATTAGAGAAGGGGCTAGAAAAGTAAACTTAATAAAGCAAAAAGAAATAGCCTTTGAGAAAAACTTATTTTCTGGCTAATTCAAAAAATCTCAATGTAATTACTGGGATACAGAGGTTTTTGGACAATTTTTGAAAAAGTTTCGGATGCTAGTGAAAAATCATAAACAAATTTCATCAGATATTCCACAATCAAGTTTTAGTTATACGGACATACAATACCAAGATAGACGAATAATCTGCACTTATTCAAAGAA
>JALTEO010000214.1 GCA_027073875.1 Bacteroidales bacterium | reverse complement strand
ATCTGTATTAGATTTATCCGCACAAACGCTTGAAGCCACCGAGTCACAAGCACTGGTGAACTTAACTGTTACCAATTTTAAAGCAAAACCGCTCAAACACGAAACTATCATTTTTGTTGCTCAAAAGACAAAAAAAGAATATGCCGTTAAAACAGGCGATGACGGAAAAGGACAAATCTTAATTCCAAAAGGTGATACTTATTTTGTTAAATACAAAGACTTCGCTCAAAAAGTAGATTATTCTCAAGTTAAAGTTCCTGACCAACCCGGAAAAATTTCTTTTGATGTGCTTATCAAATACGAACCGTCAAAGCTTATCACACTTAATAATGTATATTTTGATACCGACAAAGCGACCATAAAACCTGCTTCGTACAAACAACTAAATGAAATTGCAGAATTACTAAAAGAAAAGAAAGATATGGAAATTGAAATTGCCGGCCATACTGACAATGTAGGATCTGATGAACACAATATGGATTTATCCCAAAGGCGAGCCAATGCCATTAGAAATTATTTGATAAAGAAAGGGGCTAATCCCGCACATATCAAAGCTGTTGGCTATGGTTACCATCAACCTATTGCATCGAATGCTACGCCGGAAGGTAGAGCAAAAAACCGTAGGATTGAGGTCAGAATCACAAAAGAATACTAGTAAAAATCTTCCTAATGCACATAGATATTGTATCAGCTGTACCTGAATTATTAGACAGTTTCTTGAATCATTCCATCTTGAAACGGGCACAAGACAATAAGACTGTGGAAATTTTTGTGCACGACCTTCATGACTTTGCCGACAATAAACACCGCCGCATTGACGACTATCCTTACGGTGGTGCCAGTGGAATGGTTATGTCTATTCAGCCGGTCGAGAAAGCTATCACACAATTGCAAAAAGAACGACATTACGATGAAATAATTTTCCCTACTCCCGATGCACCACTCTACAACCAAAAAACGGCAAATACGCTTTCGACTTTGGGAAACATTATTATCCTTTGTGGACATTACAAGGGCATAGACCAACGCATTCGCGACCACTTTATTACGATGGAAGTCTCTATTGGAGATTATGTACTTACAGGTGGTGAACTGGCTGCCGCTATCATCACCGACAGCATTGTGCGGTTAATTCCGGGTTCTATTTCCGATGAAACCTCTGCTCTGACAGACTCGTTTCAAGACAATTTACTCTCCCCACCCGTTTATACCCGTCCGGCAGAATACAACGGATGGAAAGTCCCTGGCGTTCTATTATCCGGAAATCACAAAGATATTGATGAATGGCAAATGAATGAAGCCCTGAGGAAAACGCAACAAATCAGACCCGATTTGCTATCTGATGACCTTACTGAATAACCAACCGTTTAGTCAATAATTTATCATCGGAAGTGGCGACAACAACATAAGTTCCCGAAGGTAATTGGTTATACGGGTCAACAGCATATAAAATATTGCCATTGGTATCGGAAACGATTACTTTGGAATACATTTGTTGCCCTAAAACATTAGTTACTACTACCAAAATTTCTTTATTCGGAGATAATCCGGAAAGTTCCATTTTTACATCACTGCCCCGGGTAGTAGGATTGGGAAATAATTTCATTGAAGGTCCATCAAAAGGTGTTGATGTAACATAATTCACAGAAATAATATCAGAATACGAATACTTACCATCAAAATCCGTTTGTTTCAATCGGTAATACGAAACACCTGTCAGTGGATTGAAATCTGTCAATGTATATTTGCTCAAACCGTTGTAATTGCCTTTACCGTCTACTCTGCCAACCGGCTCAAAATTTACAGCATCTTGTGACCGTTCTACCGTAAAATAATCGTTATTGACTTCACTTGCGGTTTCCCAAGTAAGTTCAATATCCTTTCCTTCAACACTAAAATTAAAACTTATTAATTCTATTGGTAAGGGAGTAGAACCTGCATTTAAAAGCAAATCATCCGTATAGCCATCACTATCTCCAAGCGACATAAAACTATTATTTTTACTTAGTAATCTAATTCTAATTATTCTGGTACCAACTGGGGCAGTTCTAGTATCTGAATATTTTGTCCAATCGGCATCAGCATGAAGCCCTGTATCATATGTGTCTAAAACATTAGAGGAAGCATCCCTGTACTCCACAATCATTTCTGCCTCATCAGTTCCATTATAATCTCTCATATACCCCTGAAAATAAAAGTCTTGTGTTCCATTATCAATACTTGTAGCAAAAGAAGAAACATCAACATCCTGATAAAGTTCTGCTGTTGATATCGATGAACCTGCATAAAAATGATAAGAACCATCATGAGCAGCAACTTCACTTCCACTACTCCAACTTCCGGAAGCTTCTGTCCACCCATTAGAAGATGGATCTGACTCTGCACTTGGGTTGGTAATCAGGTTTTGCCCAATTACAACTGTTATTAATGCAGTTAGAATAAAAGTAAGCAAATATTTCTTCATAATCACCATATATAAGTAGTAACAATAAAATACACTACTTTTAGATTAGGTACAAAGATATCATAAAAACAGTGTTTTCCTATCTATTATTGATTAACAGCATTTCTAAATTGATGAAGCAGCGTTTCTTTTATGTAAAATCTATCTTTAGATAATCAATTGCCCATTTAGTAATCGATTATACGGTTCAACGCATTAAAATTATCTCAAAAACACCATTGTAGCCCCAAATCCATATTCCTTAAATGAAGCATCTTGATATTGTAAATGCGGATATTCTTTGCGTAATTTTTCTAGAACAGCATTTTTCAGAACGCCCTTGCCTTTACCATGAATAAAAACAATTCGGTTAACATTTGTTGCCAAAGCATGTTCCAGCTCTTTCTGAAAATGATTGAGTTGAATGGTCAATATCTCACTATTTGACAGTCCTATCGTATTATCAATAATTTCGTGAATATGCAAATCCACTTCCACCAAATCGTTATCCCGCCGGCGAGCAGATTGTTTTTTTACGGCATTTTCATTTTTCACTGCTATTTGCTTTTCTATTTCCGATGAAGTAATTTTTGCTGTTTCCGTAAAAAAATCAGAATGAAAAATCGTATATTCGATAGTAACTTCATCAAAATATTCCGATGGCTTAAAAGCATTCGGCTTTTGAAATTTCTGATGCTTCAATTTAATAATCTTATCAATTGGCGGAAACGGTTTTTGAAACGATTCCAAGACAATTAGCCCGTGAAACAGAAAATCAGATATTCGGGGAAGGACATCTCTTCTTATAGTGGTTAAATGAATTTGAGTATTGGCTTCTAATTGTCCCGAAAAAATTTTCTGATAATGGTTTTCAATATTAGCAGAACATTGAAAAAATAAATCATAATTACTGTCATTTATCAAGAATACATCTAAATCAGTATTCAAGATATCCTCATCAACGGGGGCAAATGCCAAAATCAAAGAAATAGCAGAAAATTGATTCTTTTTTCGTTTCAACGGCACTAAAAATGCTTTTTCTTTTGGTGTTTTTTCAATGCGTTGAGCAACCGTATCTTCCTCTTTCTCAAAATTCTCTTCAACAGAATTCACCGTTGATACAGGCATTAATCCTCTTGCATCTACAGGATAAGAAAAACCGTTTTCATCTTCAATTTTGACATGCGTTTTATCAATAATCTCAACTACCGTACCCTTGCCCTCCTCGTCAACGAACTGAACAATATCTCCAATTTTGAATTGCATTTTTTTTTTGTCAAAAATACGAAAAATATATGATGAAAATTCCATATTCAACGAATATTCCTTTACTTTGCAACTTTCAATTTTCAACTTTCAACTCATACATTATGACAGACAACGATAAAATCCGTGATGCTTTTGAAGAAAAAGATTTACAAGAAATTAGGGTATCCGACTCATGGAAGATTTTTAAGATAATGAGTGAATTTGTCCAGGGCTTTGAAAAACTTGCTAAAATAGGACCTTGCGTTTCTATCTTTGGCTCTGCACGAACACAACCCGATAACATATATTACCAAAAGGCAGAAGAAATTGCTTATTTGCTGACACAAAAAAACTTTGGTGTTATTACCGGCGGTGGTCCGGGCATCATGGAGGCCGGAAACAAAGGTGCTAAACGCGGCGGTGGCAAATCTGTCGGCGTTAATATTGAACTTGAATTTGAACAATTCCCGAATCCTTATATCGATCAGGATAAGCTGGTTAGTTTTGATTACTTTTTTGTGCGCAAAGTAATGTTCATGAAATATTCGCAGGGTTTTATCGTACTCCCCGGTGGTTTCGGCACCTTCGACGAGCTATTTGAAGCCATCACACTGATTCAAACAAAAAAGATTGCTCCATTCCCTATTGTTATGGTCGGAAAAGACTATTGGGGAAAATTAGTGGAATGGGTAAAAGAAAAAGTATTAGCTGAGCAACACAATATCAGTGAAAAAGATTTAGAAATTTTTCATGTTGTGGACGAACCACACGAAGCCGTTGCTACCATTGACAACTTTTACAAAAAATATCGTCCACGACCAAACTTTTAAACATCTGTTAATATCCACTTTTATACCCCAGTTTAAAAGGCGTTAATAAATCTGTTGAAAAAGTTTTCAACAGATTGTTGATAACTTGACTTTTTTATTGCTACCTTTACACCCAATTAATTATATGCACTGAAAATAAGCAATTATGTCAAAATATATTTTGCTGTTATTTAGTTTTTTAGGAACTGTTTTAGGAAGTTACTTCACAAATCAGGATGTCACTATCAAAGTAAAAGCTCCTACACAAGTTAATGCGGGAGAAGACTTCACAATGGAAGTAACCATTACTAAAGCTGATATTGAACGGTTTGCCCGCTTTTACCAAGAACTTCCAATCGGCTGCACAGCAACCGAAGGCGAAAGTAAAAATGCTATCTTCACCTTTAAAGACCAACAAGCAAAATTTATTTGGATGCCCGGCTCATTACCCGCAGAAGAAATTTTTACCATATCCTATACCGTCCATGTTGACCAAACCGTTTCGGGAAAAATTGTTATACCCGGACAATTTGTCTATATCAAAAATAATAAACGAGTTGCTGTAGATGTTGACCCAATAGAAATCACTATATTTAATCCTAATGGCGGAAATGATGTAGCACAAAATACGGACACAACCAGTAATACAAGCGATAGTAATCAAAATTACACACCGGAAAACACAAAACTCAGCACAAACAGAAGTATAGCAATAAATGGCAGTATGGCAACAATAACAGTCAAAATCAATAAATCCGGATTAAGTAATAATTTTGCTAAAGTTGAAGAATTTTTACCAAGTAGTCTACAAGCCATTGCTGAAAATGACGGTGGTTCTTTATTTTCTTTTTCCGACCACACCGTAAAATTTTTATGGATGAACATTCCGGCAGATAATGAATTAACCGTTTCTTATAAGGTAATGAAAGATGACGGTTCTGACATTACCATGTCTGATTTACAAAACATTACAGGTTCTTTTTCTTATCTAGATGGCTCTGATACTAAAAATTTAGCTATCAACACAGAAGGAAACAAAAATACTAATAACAATGATAATAATTTAGTAAACAACTCAAACAACAAAAAGAATAGTACTTCAAACACAATAAATAACACGAACAAACAAACGACAACAACAAATCAAACAACCGTAACTTATAGTGTCCAAATTTGTGCATTGATGAAAAAATACCGATCACCAAAATTCTTCAATAGCCATTATTATAAGGTTCAAGACAAAGTTCATTTGGAAGAACACGAGGGATGGAAAAAATATACTGTTGGCAAATTTCCTGTTTACAAAGAAGCACGCGACTATCGTGTAAAAATTTGGAACTCTACGCCAATTAAAGATGCCTTTGTAGCTGCTTACAACAGCGGACAAAGAATCACAGTTCAAGAAGCATTAATGATTGCAAATCAACAATGGTACCAATAAATTTATGAAACATTTAAAAGTTATTTTCGTAAATTTACCCAAAATAAATATTTTGTGAAAAAAATTTTAGTCATATTATGCTTTCTTACCGGAATGTTTTTTTCCCCGGTTACTTCTTTTTCACAAATAGATACAACAACTGTTGCAGATACTTCTAACATTGCTGACACATCAGGATTCAATTTTTTTTTCTCAGAACAAGAAATAAACAAATATTTAACATATAAACCTTTACTATGGATTGGTATCGGTTCATTATCATTTTATGGTGATGTTCGCGACAACTATTATCAAAACCCACTAGTGGGACGAAGACCTTTTACCGGTGGTATTAGTCGCAAGTTAAATCCATTTTTAACAGGTGATTTTTTTATCATCAAAGGTAATATGTCCGGAAATGAACGAAATAACGGCAGGAATTTGAATTTTATGACCAACTTTTTTATTGGTGGAGCATCAATATCGTATAATTTTTATCACTTATTAAAAAAACCGGATATTTTCCTGCCTTTGGAAGAACAACGCATACTTATTCCATATATCTCAGTAGGTATTGAGACCATGAATTTTAATTCCAAAGCAGATATGAAAGATGCCAATGGCAATTTCTACCACTACTGGTCTGATGGAACAATACGCAATGTGGAAGAATCACCGGACAATGAAATCAACAGTGTTGTCCTTCAACGAGATTATACTTACGAAACTGACCTTCGGGAATTAAATTTAGACAATTTAGGACACTATAATCTATCCTCTTTAGGTATCCCTATTGGGTTTGGGCTTGATTTTTATATGACGAAAAAAGTTTCTCTAAGATTTGGTGCCACCTATCATATGATGTTTAGCGATTTAATTGATAATGTTAGTGATGCCGGTAAAGGCATTCGTAAAGGCGACAGCAAAAACGATAATTTCTTATACACCTATGTTGCTTTAAAAGTTGATATATTCTCAAGTGAGAAAATTATAAACTTAGGAGCATTAGACCTAAGAGGAATCGATTTTTCTAAGTTTGACAAAACCGATGAAGACGGTGATGGTGTTATTGACTTGTGGGATGAATGCCCCGAAACACCTCCCAATGTTGCAGTTGACAAAAAAGGTTGTCCTCTTGATGGTGATAAAGACGGTATCCCTGATTTTAGAGACGAGGAATTAACTTCTGTTGATACTGCCATTGTAGGAATAAACGGCGTAACACTGACCGAAGAACAAATACAACATTTATCCGATAGTTTACCGGCAATCGATATGGATCAAATTTGTGACTACTATCCCTCAATGTGCGGCATAAAAAACATTTTAAAACCAAACTTTGTTAAAATACCCGATAAATTTAAAGACATAGATACCAATAAAGACAATTATATCTCGTTAGAAGAATTAAACGATGTTTTAGACAAATTTTTTGACTTTAAAACAAACCTATCAATAGATGATATTTATGAATTAACCAAATTCTTCTTTAGCCAATAGATATTTGAAATGAAAAAGAATTATTTTTACACCCAATTAAGTTTTGGAAAAACTAATTATTATATTATGAAAATTATCAGAATTACATTAACCTTATTAATTGCTTTCTTCTTAACAACCCAATCATCTTTTGCACAAAAACGGTCAAGAGAAGAAATTAAAGGAGATGAAGCATTTGAACTTGGTGAATATGCAGCAGCCATTCAAGATTACAAAGTAGCTTATTCCAAAGAAAAGAACAATTCGCGAAAGGTTGATATGGTATTTAAAATAGCTCAATGCTATATGTACAAAAATGAGCCCCGATCTGCAGAATTATGGTTTAAGAAAGCTATTATGGTTAAATACCCCGATCCTATTGCTCGATTATATTATGCTAACGAAATGAAAAAGAATGGGAAATTTGAAGATGCCATCAAACAATATCAGCTATACAAAAAAATTGTTCCTAACGACAAGCGAGCAGATATTGGAATTGAATCATGCAAATTATCAGCCAAATGGTTGGCACATCCCACTCGCTATA
>JALTEO010000213.1 GCA_027073875.1 Bacteroidales bacterium | reverse complement strand
ATTGCGAAATGTTGATTTCTAATCTGTTAAATCCTTTGCCGGCTTTTTCTATTTTGTCCGAAAGAACAATTTTTCCCAGTTTGTCAATAATCTGAATATTTACGGTTTGTTCTTTGGGGTTATTAAATTCTACGAAAAGAGAATTGTCGGCAGGATTAGGGAATAGTGTATAGAAAATAAAATTATCGGATGAATTATTACATTTCAAATTGTTTTCCGGTGTCGGGTCGGTTTGTCCGGGAATATTTGCTTCCACACAAGTAACTTCCGGAGCAGAACCATTGATTTGGTAATTTGTTGAAAATTGATACGATACAATTTCTCCCGGCAGAATATGACCTGTCCATTTTTCCATAAAATAAGGTGCATCTTGTATTTGAAGTGTTAGTTCAACAGAGTCTAATGGTAGGGAGCCGATGTTAACAAATTGACAACTGAAAGATAAATAATTTCCTGTTTGAGTTTCTGTATAGTCAATAATGGCAACATCATATACGGGTATGACAACTAAAACGGTTTTTTGCGTGGTGTCGCTACATCCGTAATTATTGGTAGTAATTAATGTGACAGGAAATGAACCACTGTCTGCGAAAAGATGCTGTGGGTTTTGTTCTGTGGATAAATAAGAATCTCCGAAATCCCAAAAATAGGTTAAGTTGGAATCAGCTGTAAATGATAAAAAATAACTGGGTGTTCCTATTTCCGGATAAAATGAAAAATTACTTGATGGTGCCGGAAAAACATTTAAGTATTTTGAAATACTGTCCTTACAATTGTTGGAGGTTTGTGTTGTTAGTGAGATTGAGAAAGTACCATAGTCATTGAAATAAAATTCAGGATTTTGATTATGTGATTGTAATGAATTGTTAACATACCAAGACCAATGGGTTAAAGAATCGCCTACAATTATTGTATTGTCAGTAAATTGGTTTAGTGTGCCCGAGCAAAGTGTGTCGTGATAAAAATCGGTTTGTGGTGATGGATAAACAGTTACCGTATCTGTTTTAGTTTGACGGCAACCATTTAAACTTTGGACATTTAATGAAACGATGTATGAACCTGTGTCGCTAAATATATGATTGGGATTGCTTGCTCGTGAGGTGGTGCCATCACCAAAATTCCAATTCCAGTTGATAATAGGAAATATGTGTGAAGTAGTTGATAAATCGTTGAATTGCGTTTGTTTGTTTGTGCAAAGTGCTGAATGTGAAAAGTCTGCGATGGGTGATGATTTTATTTCTATTGTTTTGGATGTGGAATCTAAACATCCGAAAACAGATGAAACTTTTAAAGAAACTTGAACATTTCCTATTAAACTGTATTGATGAATAGGATTAGCAACTGAATCGACAGAGTTGTCGCCAAAGTTCCACCGGTAAGCATTAATATTGTCGGTACTTGAAACATTTTCAAAGAAAGTTATAGGTTGATTATTACATAATTGAGTAGTAGTAAAGTTAGCAATAGGTAATGAGTGAATACTAATTTGTTTCTGAATGGTGTTGCTACAATTGCTGTCGGTATTTATAGTTAAAGCTACATGAAAATTACCGGTGTCGGCAAAAATATAGGAAATATCCGGACTTGTTAGTGAAGTGTCAGGTAGTTGCCATTGCCACGAAATAATATTGCTATTGTCGGTGGTGTAGGAAGAATCAATAATTTCGGTACTGTCGCCAAAGCAAATATTCTGCCAAGTGAAGTTTGGAACAGGGGCTTGACCGTGAATATCAATTTGAATTGTGTCTTCTGCGATACATCCCAGCGTATCGGTAACGGTAATGGAATAGGTGTCAGGGTTGGTTATGATGATATGTTGCGTGGTGTCTCCGGTGGACCATAAGTAATTTGATGTACCGGAATTTCCGGTTTGAAGGGTAATGTTGGTACCCGAGCATAAAGAGGTGTCGTTGCCTAAGGTGGCAAGTTGCGGGAAAGAGTCAACGCGGATAAAAATGGTGTCGGAGTAGAATTTGCATCCGAAGCTGTCAGTAACTTGTAAGTAATAAAATCCTTGTTGCCAGATTTTTATCTGTTGTGTAGTATCGCCTGTTGACCAAGAAAATTTGTAAGTTGAATCCATTCCGCAGTCCCAAGTAATCGTGTCGCCAAGGCAAATAGCCGTATCGGTTAGTTGTGTTGGCTCGGGATAGTAAACTTCAACAGTGTCTGCCGATTGGAAACCGAAAATATCTGTTACGGTAACGGAATAAGTGCCACTTTGATTGACTGAAATGGTTTGCAGCGTGTCGTTAACTGTATCGGTTGACCATTTGTAATCTGTAAAACGGGCTCCGGCATCAAGCGTTGTGTCGCAAAAACCGTAAGGGATGTGGATATCGTAGCCGAGATTGATGGGAGTTTGATATAATGATGGAAAATACTTATAT
>JALTEO010000212.1 GCA_027073875.1 Bacteroidales bacterium | reverse complement strand
GGGTGTTACCACAACAGCTATATCCGCTTCAACTTTCACAGCCTCAGCTGCCAATTTATCTATATCGAGATGAAAGGACGGGAATTCGAGTGGAAATTCTACAACTTGGCCTTCAGGTGCCGCATTTACATATTCATTGAATGACGGAACAGGAACAATCATTCTTTTTGATAGATGTCTTGAAAGTATCTTAATAAGTTCAGCAGCGCCATTTCCTACAATTATTCTTTCAGTTGGTTGCTGTATTATTTCTCCAATAAGTTCGGCAAGTGCATCTTGCGCCATGGGGTAATTCAGCACTAAATTATGAATGGTATCTTTAAGATGTGTAAAAATCGCTTTGGGAGGAAAATAGAGATTATATAAGTATGCATGATCCGTAAAATGATGCCGATAATAGCCGCCATGTTGTTTTGATAGGTATTCGTATTTCTCAGTTTGCGTTTTATATTTATTATTCATTATAAGATTTTTCATTATATATTTTAACCCCATTATACATTTTCAACTTCCAGCATAGCCTGCTTTTTCAATTCTTTGGGGAAAAGTTTTTCTGCTTCGGCCAAATCAAAAATAGTATCAATCTCGTACCATTGTTTATGGTCAAACGAAACCGATTCAAACGACAGGCTTTTATCATCAATCATTTCAGAAAAAACGGTTTCATAATAACAGTTAACATTGCCTTCAAAAACATATTGGTTAAGCCTTTTTACGATCATCCGCCACGACGTAAGCGAAAAACTGTAAATGTTAACGGTTTTATAACGAATATCGGAATAGCTATCTGTAGTTCCTTTATGAAACCGAGTAACCTGTTTTTGTTTATCAATCGAAACGGTTGTTCCATTAAGCCATGGCTGCATTTTAGCAATAGCAATTTTATCAGGGAAAACCATTTCATCAAGCAAGGATGTATCTAAAACCAAATCACTTTCAAATAGGACGAAAGGCTCATTGATGATATTACGGGCCATCCAAAGAGAATAAATGTTGTTTGTACTTCGGTATAATGGGCTATTAATGTATTCAATGGTTAAGTTCCCTGATTTATTACCAAGAAAATCCATGATGCATTCTTTTTCATAACCTGTAACAATTACAAGTCGGGTAAATCCTTGTTTTTTTAAATTATTGACAAGTCGTTCAAGAATTGATTTTTCATTTACAAGGGTAAGACATTTGGGTGATTTTTTTGTTAAAGGCAATAGACGACTACCTGTTCCGGCCGCAAGAAGTAATGCTGTGGAAATGCGATTGTCATCATAATAATTCTCTAAATTAATAATCATAATTCATTCAATTAGTGTCATCAAAAAAACATAACCGCTTTATTAAAAGCACTTAGGCGTACTAATTTTTAGTACTTTGATGATGTAACTACTACTGATAACCCAACTATAAGTATAAAGTCTGCTAATGGTGTGATAGATTGCTTTTAACGCTCATCAACAAAAATGATAGGAATGATTGATGCTAAAATGCATGTAATACATTTGCAAAGATACTTAAATAATTTAGATTAGTTAATGGTTGTATATTAGTACTTTACTATTAGAAATAATGAAAACACATGATAAAAACATCTTTTTTATAGCAATAAAATTGACACATTCAAAGCTAAGGGGTTGTAACGAAATAAATAGACCGCATCTGCTCGCTCTTTCGTCCAATAACTTCGTTAAAAACAGTCGCCGTAGCTCTGCTATGCCTGCGTTTTTTGCCTCGTTCTTGAACAAAATATCTTCGCATATTTCAATCCATTTATTTCGTTACAACCCCTAAATACAAAGGACAAATAGAATTACACCGTAAATGGGTATCATTCTTTCAATGCCGCCTTTGTAAACAGATAAGCAGGGATTTGTTGATTGAACGCTATCTTGTTGATTTTAAAATCAGTACCGGAACCCTGTTTGAGCATGTCTTTGAAATTCATTGACATGGGATACCATCTACCGTCCATTTGTGTTATATCGGTTAAAAGAATGCGTTTCAATAGCTGTCCGCTTTTGGCATACAACTCCTCTTTGAGCGGAACAAAGCGCTGTGTGTCAATCCACATTTTACGCGAAAAATAGGCTACATCTTCTACCTTGGCAGTAAGGCTAACAACATAACACATGCGGCCGTTGAGGGTATCTTTTCCCGCAAGGCTGGCAGTATATACATCGGTTAACTTGCGATCGTCCATCATGTCTTCGTAGGAGAGGTCGGAGCCCATCACCGACTGGCGAATAAGATGGCCGGAAATTTGAATGATTCGGTCGGTTGACGGTGAATAAATCCAAAGCTGCTCTTTCAACTTGAGCATTTTGGTACCCTCATTACGCGGTGGCGACAAATATTCGGTAAACGATTTGGTATTGCCTACCGTATAAGAGCGCGAAGCAATGGTTCGG
>JALTEO010000211.1 GCA_027073875.1 Bacteroidales bacterium | reverse complement strand
CAATTGTATTTGTATTGGTTTTTAATACAAATGATTTTGAAGATCATTTTAAGCCAACCAGTGACATTATAATTAATAAGGAGAAAAATGCAATTCCTGTAGATCATAGTAAGTTCCCTGAACTACAGCAAGATTTTGCTACCCCACAAGATGTGACCAAAGCTTGTTTGAAATGTCATAATAATGTTGACCAACAATTAATGACAAATGAACATTGGACATGGATAAAAAAGGACACCATCCCCGGACGCGGGCCTGTAGAATTAGGGAAAAAAAATATTCTTAACAACTTTTGTATCGGGAGTGCTTCAAATGAGAAATTATGTACTATGTGTCATGCAGGATTTGACTTTAAAGACAAAAATTGGGATGCTTCCAAAACAGAAAATATGGACTGCCTTGTTTGCCACGATAACACCGGCACCTATCACAAATCTAATACATGTGCAGATCCTAATCAGAAGGGTTATGGTTATCCAAATAAGAATACCGATTTAAAAAATGCTGCTTTACATGTAGGGTTACCTAAAAGACAAAACTGTGGAAGTTGTCATTATGTTGGCGGTGGTGGTAACAATGTAAAACATGGTGACCTTGAGATGGCTCAAAATAATTGCACACGGGATATTGATGTTCATATGTCAAAAGATGGACCCAATATGGCTTGCATTGATTGTCATAAAACACACAGTCATAATATTCCGGGAAATTTAGCTATGCTTTCTGCCAGTCCCAGCAACTCTTTTGGATGTGTGGAATGCCATACAGATAAACCTCATAAAAGCAAAATCTTAAATAACCATTATAAACAAGTTGCTTGTCAAACTTGTCATATTCCTACCTATGCCAAAGGATATCCTACAAAAATTTATTGGTCATGGGAAGCTGCCGGGAAACTTGGTCCTGACAGCAGTATCTTACATTACGAGAAAGAAATTCCCAAAGATTCTGCCTTTGCTTATATTGGTAATGCATCTTATTTGCACAATATCACATCAGATTCTGTGATTTATGAATATGATTCCAGACATGCTGCTGCTATCTTAGCTAAAAATGTTATTCCTGATTATGTATGGTGGAATGGATATACAGATCATCATTTTTTAGAAGATTCTATTACCGGTGACACAATCAATCTAAATAAGTTAATGGGATCATATGCTGACAATTTAAATCCGATGAATCTAAAACATCCATCCAAAATATATCCGGTGAAAATAATGAGAGGAAACCAAATTTATGATGCAGCGTATCACAAACTGATTAATCCTAAATTGGTAGGACTAAAAGGGAGTGGTGCCTATTGGCGTGATTTTAACTGGGATAGTTCTGCTACCAAAGGAATGGAATATTTGGGATTAAAGTATAGTGGACATCATGACTTTATCAATACTAGGTCATACTGGCCACTTAATCACGAAGTAGCATCTGCTAATAATGCACTTACATGTGAAGAATGCCACCGTCCGAATGGAAGGTTAGAAAAATTAAGCAGTTTTTATTTGCCGGGTCGAGACAGAAGTTCTTTTATAGAATGGTTTGGTATCCTTGCTATTTTAGGTGCTATTTTAGGTGTGTTGATTCATGGAACATTAAGAATTTTATCTACTAAAAAATAAAATACAAAAACGATGAAAAAAATATATATTTATACAAAGTACGAAAGGTTTTGGCATTGGACACAAGCATTATTGATAATTTTATTAGCCTTAACTGGTTTTGAAATACATGGTAGTTATAAATTGTTTGGATACGAATTAGCTGCTGAAATACATTTAAATTCGGCATGGGCACTTATTGGTCTTACATTGTTGACATGGTTTTGGGGTGGAATTACAGGTGAGTGGCGTCAATTTAATCCTTTTTCCCCATCTCTTCGTTATATGAAGCAACAAATTCATTATTATACAAAAGGTATTTTTAATAATGAAGAACATCCTACTCATAAAACAAAATATACTAAATTCAATCCGTTACAACGCGTAACATATTTGGGATTGGTTGTTTTTATTATTCCTTTGATGATAGTTACCGGATTAATATATGCCTATTATTATAGTCCGTTAAATTCTCAATTTGTTCATATTAGTTCACTGTCTTTTATTGCCTATACTCATGTATTTGGAGCTTTTCTCTTAATTGCATTTGTTATTGGACATGTTTATTTGACAACAACCGGATATAAACCATTGTCCAGCATTAAAGCCATGCTGTCAGGATGGGAAGAAATGGGAGATAAAGAAGCTGAATATGCAATAAAGGAAGGGCTGTCTGTTCGTATAAAAGAACAAGAAAAAGAAGTAGAACAACCTTATGCAAAAAAATTATTAGCAAATGCCTTACAACAAGTTGAGGAAGAGAATATAAAGGAAAATAATGATTAATGCTTCTTAAAAACAGGTTTAATCCAACACGCTCAACTTATTCCGGAGCATTTCTAATTAATCTTATTGCTTTAATAATTGGTGTTGTTATAGAAATTATTACAAAAGGACAACCAATAAAAGCACCTGCTTTTCCATCCAATCTTATTCTATTAATTGTTCTATTCTTTTATCCGCTGATTGTAAATAAAATTTACAAAGATGGTACGGCATGGATATCAAGTATTCCCATGACTGTTGCAACGATTTCTGTTTACACGGTATTGGTAATTGTTATGGGGTCGTTTATGCAAGAAAACCCGAATGCCCCACAATGGCAAAAATTACTTGGGTTATCACATATTGCACAAACATGGTATTTTTTATTTATTTCCGTATTGTTAATGACAGTATTAAGTTTTACCATCTTACGACGGTTACATCAACTTAATAAAATAAAAAACATATCGTTCATTCTAAACCACTTGGGTATTTGGGTTATTATTGCTTCTGCATCTCTTGGAACAGGTGACCTTCAACGAATAAAACTGGTTGTTGCCCCGGATAATCCATCTAATTTAGCACTAAACTCCAAAAACAATAAAGTTGTTCCTTTACCTTTCTCTGTTAAATTAGATAGTTTTTTGATGAAAGAATATCATCCGGTTATGATTTTTGTTAATCCTACTACAAAACAAATCTTAAAAGAATTTTCTGACTATTCTGAAGGTACAGAAATTAATTTTCACGGGTGGCACTTAAAAGTTCTAAAATATCTTGATAAATCTGTAGAACAAGAAACTTCTTTTGTTCCATCGTCAAAGATTGGTGCTGTTCACAGTGTATTTTTAGAAGCTAGAAAAGGGGGAAATGTGTTAAGACGATGGATCTCGGCACCGGAATTAAACCAAAAAGGGTCTTTGTTAAAACTAAATTTACTGGAAGGAATTGCTTTGTTGCCTGCAGAAGTGAAGCAGTACCGTTCTAAAATTACAATTTTACCAAAGGATAAGCCGCCAATAAAAACAATAGTAAGCGTTAATCATCCTGTTCATTATCAAGGGTGGGAAATATACCAATATGATTATAATGAACAAATGGGCAGGTGGTCAACTTACAGTATTTTGGAATTGGTAAAAGACCCTTGGCTAATTCCTGTGTATATTGGCGTATTTATGCTTTTAATTGGTGCTTCGTTATTATTATGGTTTGGAAAATTTAAAAAATAGATGTTGATAGATTTCGAATATATTGCAATGGCTACTTTTGTTCTATGGATTTTAGGACTCCTCTTTTTCTATTTCCCCGAAACTGGAAAAGTTAAAAAAGCAGGTTTGTGGTTATTGTCTTTTGGTATCATTCTTTTTACGGCATATATCATTAATTTATGGATTTTCCTTGATAGAGCCCCTCTGAGGACCCTTGGCGAAACCCGTCTGTGGTACACATTTTTTTTAAGTGTGCTTGGTATGGTTTTTTATTACCGGTGGAAATATAAATGGTTAATAGGATATTCTTTTTTCATGGCGGGATTATTTCTTGCCATCAATTATTTTTCGCCCGAAAACTTCTCAAAAACGCTGATGCCTGCTTTACAAAGTTATTGGTTTGTGCCACATGTTATCGTTTACATTCTAGCGTATGCAGTATTGGCAGTTTCTGCTGTTATCGGAATCAGAGGTCTAATATTATTACGCCGGAAAAATGATACAGAATCCGTTATTCAAACGGCTGATAATGTTGTTTATATGGGTTTTTCGTTTTTAACTTTCGGGTTATTGTTTGGTGCTTTGTGGGCAAAAGAAGCTTGGGGACATTACTGGACTTGGGACCCTAAAGAAACATGGGCATTTATTACATGGTTATTCTACTTATTGTACATTCACTTGCGACTTCAATACTCTAAAAAACACGCTTTAGCATTCTGGATTTTGGCTTTAGCATTCGTCGTTTTACTGATTTGTTGGTTCGGTGTAAACTATTTGCCATCGGCACAAAATAGTGTTCATACATATACTAATGCCTAAAAATAATGGCAGTGTTCCCTTTTGAGGTGTATTTGTAAATCTCTTTTTTCGCAAAGGTCTCGTCTAGTTTTTCTATAAATCAAATTTTAATACGATATTTCCTACAATTCCATCTAATGGTGCATATAATTCGCTGAAAATCGGATTGTTTATTGAACCGCTTACAATATTTTCGTATCGGGTTTGGCGAATATCCAAAATATTTTCAATATTTAAAGCAATAGTAAAATGTCCAAATCGTTTTTGAACTGATGCACCAAGCAACCAATAGTCAGGTGTTTTATTGCCATTTTCAAGATATTGATTTCCAAAGTAAAAGGCCTCCAATCCTGCTTTCCAACCTTCTTCTTCATCTTCGTAGGCAAGAGTAGTTGTCAATCTGTTTTGTGGGGTTAATTCAAGTTGATTGTTATTGTCGTAAGTTTTTTGAGCATCAAGATAAGTGTAATCAATATATAAAACCAATTCGTCAAGCGATAATCTGATGTTTGTGTTTAGCCCTTTGCTCAAAATTGTTCCCTGTGCATTTTCGTAGGATACAATTTGATTTTGTAAACTATCGGTGTTAGCAATTATCGGATTTGTAATATTGGTGATAAAAAATGCCTGATTAAAACTTAAAAACAGTTCATCAAAAATTGGTGTCTTAAAGTTGAAGTCAAGATTTGCACCTGTTGATTTCTCAACTTTTAAGTTTGTGGGCATTATTACCATTTGGTATCTTGTTCTTTCGGCTTCATCGGTAAATGGGGTTGGTAATTTATAACCCATACCACTGCTTAATCGGGTAAAAAATTTCTTGCTGAATATATACATCAGAGCCAATCGTGGTAAGAAAAATCCACCGTTTTGAATGTTGTAATCGTAACGAATACCGGGTTCAAGAGATAGGTCATCGGTCAATTTCCAATTATCTTGCGAAAATACGCCAATGGTTTGATAGGAATAACTTAACGAAAATATATCGGGCTGATATTGCTGAAAATCATCAGAATAGAAATTTACGCCACTTACTAATTTATGTTTTTCCGAATTGATAAAATAGGATAATTCGCTAAAAATATTATTCTGAACGCCTGAAAAAATATTGGTATTTGTTTTCATTTTGCGGTCAAAGTTCCCGTAAGATGCTTTTATTGTAAAAACATTCCCTTTTTGGTTAATATTTTCATATTTCAGATTAGTGTTAAATCGTTTTGTTTTATTCTGTTCAAAAAATGAATGCAAACTATCCGCATCATCGTTTATGGCTTTAATATCTCCGCCAATTCTATCTTCAATTACCGATGAAAGCCCTACATACAGATGATTGTTTTTATTAAAATCGTAAAATATCTTTGGCGAAAAAACTGCTCTGTTATATTTGGGAATATCGGTAAATGAATTTCCGCTAACATCTATTGCGTTTTGCGTGTTGATACTTGCCAACATTGTTATGCCAAACTTGTCTTTTTTTGCTGTGTAGAACGAACTAAAATCCCTTCCGCCTTTATGCGTTTGATTTACTAAGACTGAAAATTCGGGTTTATCTGTGGGTTTTTTGGTTATTAAATTTACAATTCCTGCAATAGCATCAGCACCATAAAGTGTTGAAGCAGAGCCTTTAACAATTTCAACTTGTTGTAAGTCGAGCGGTGGAATTTGCAATAAACTCAAACCCGATGAAAATCCGCTGTAAACAGGAAAACCGTCTTGTAATAATTGTGTATATTTCCCGGGTAATCCTTGAATGCGAAAACTTACATTTCCTGAAATTGCCGATGTATGTTGTACTTGTATTCCCGATGTTTCGCCCAAAAGTTTTGAAATATTACCGGGATTTATACCTGTTTCTTCAACCACTTCTTCGTTTCCGAGAACTTCTATTCGTGTTGGTATTTCTTCAATTCGGTTATTGGTTCGAGTAGAATGGACAATTACCGTTTTTAATTCTTCTGCTTTTTCAAGGTAAATTATCAAAGGTGCTTTTTGATTTAAAGGAAAGGTAAACGATTTTTCTTTTGTTCGATAACCAACATAAGAAAAGACAATGGTTTGTTTCCCGTTCGGAATATTTTGTAATTCTACAAAGCCTGTAGTATCACTTGATGCTCCGTTTTTAGTGTCTTCAACAACAACATTTGCAAACATCAAAGGTTCTTTGGTATCTTCGTCTTTTAAGATGGCTTTAAATGTGTTTTGGGCTTGTATTGTTCCAAAAGCATTGATTAGGAATAGTATTAAAATAGTTTTTCTCATTATTTTTTTTTTGAACCATAAAAGGCATATAAGGTTTCATATAAGATTTTAATTTATTCATTTCTTTTATGCACTTTTATGTCTTATATGGTTGAAGTTTTCTTGAACCAAGAATATATAAAGTTTTTATCTCAGTACAACAAATTTGACTGTTTTAAATATAGTTGAAGTTTTTGAAATCTGATAAAAGTACATCTCATTAGCGTGAAGTGGCAAATAAATGGTTTGATTGGTTGCTACAGATTTATTATAAATGGTTTGTCCTGTAATATTGGAAATTCTTAAATTATATGTTTTGTTTCGATTGCTTTTAATCAAAAGTTGGTTGTTGTTAACAATAACCCCAAAAGTAGAATTTTGTTGAAGATTATTAATTGAGGATGTATTATCAGTAGCCAGCCAAATTGTAGCGTTCATAAAGAAGCGTTCATGGTTTCCATTTGCATCATGAATCCATCCATCATAAAGATTATCATTATCATCTCCCGTACCGTCGTCGGCAGGAGAGCTGTCACCAATAGCCACAACTTTTCCGTTTCCAAACCGGGCACAAGCTGCTAAAACATTATGATTTCCTGATGAATACCCATTTTTATATAATAAACCTTTTACGGTAGAATTATCGGAAGGATTTAAGGTTAAAGATGTTCCGCCGTAAAATTGAACTTGTGTAACATCACCATAATTTCCGTGCAAGATAGAGTCGTTTGGTAAGTCAGCAACACTACCGTTTTCTTCATTAAAATTATCATAATCAAACGAAAACCCGAACGGGTTTTGTTGGATGGAATTATTTTGCATCAAATCGTTCCAAATATGTGGCGAATCCGTTCCACTATTATTTCTATCTGAATTATCGTGGTCAGAAACCATAAATAAACCACCTCCATTTTGAATAAAATTCATTATTGCTGTTTTTTCAGAGCTTGAGAATGATAAATTAGGTTCACAAACCACAAAAACTTTATAGTTTGATAAATCTTGCGGATTATTGCTGTCACCATAAGTAATTTGCCCGTTATATGGCAAAGTTTCTACCTGATAACCAAGTTTTACAGCATCAACACCCCAAGCAGATATACCACCTTTCCAATAATCTTGACCGGTAGATGATGTAATATTAGCTTGTGCCGGTGTTGGTGTTTTTTGGGCATTTGCTTCGTTTCCACCAAGTGTTGCATTTGGTGTATAATCTAAATTGAAATTGTCTGCATCAATAACCCAATCAGCATTACCGGCAGTTTCTGCTTTTGTGGCATCAAACAAAATTTTTGTTTGTGAGAAGCCCGAAATACTTGCTATGACAGCAAATACGAATATAAAAATCTGTTTCATTTTATCAAAAATTTTAAAAGAAAATTCAAAATTACAAAGAACCCAGCGAAAATAGTTTACTTGTTATTATAAATAATGT
>JALTEO010000210.1 GCA_027073875.1 Bacteroidales bacterium | reverse complement strand
CCTAAACACAACAAAGAATCAATAATTCTTTCATTTTTTCTCAACATATTCCCTAAACAAATGATATTTTTGTCAAAAAAAGATAAGGATTAAACCATGAAATTTATCGTCATTGAGGGCTTAGATGGATCAGGGAAATCAACACAACTTGAATTACTACAGCATTTTTTTAAAAGTAAAAAATTAAATTTCAAATTCATTCATTTCCCGAAATATGATTCTCCGGTGTATGGCGAACTTATTTCAAAATTTCTACGCGGTGATTTAGGCAATCTCGAATCTGTTAATCCATTTCTGGTTGCCTTACTCTATGCAGGAGATAGAAATAATTACAAAGAAACTATTAACAACTGGCTCAAGAACGGTTATTATGTATTAGCCGACCGCTATGTTTTTTCAAATATTGCTTTTCAATGTGCGAAAACAAAGGACCAAAAGCAAAAAGAAGAACTAAAGCGATGGATTCTCCATACAGAATATAAATATTTTCAGATTCCTAAACCGGATATTAATATCTTTTTGGATGTTCCGCTTTCAACCATTAAAAGCCGGTTAACAAAAGACAGAAAAGGAGATGACCGGAATTACTTAAATGGAAAAGATGATATTCACGAAGCCGATTTTCAATTCCAACAAAAAGTCAGAAGCATATATGATGAGCTATTAATTTCTGAAAAACATTTTTATTCAATTCCATGTGTAGATTCAGAAAAACTACTCGAACCTGAAACCATCCACCAAACGATTGTAAACACTCTAAAAATTAACAAAATTTTATAAAATTTGTCAAAAATGATTATCTACCTATGTAAATTAACTATTTTTCGGAAAAATTTACAATCATGAAAGTTTTAGCAATTATTTCAAGAACAATTATAGGTATTGTTTTTACCTTTTCAGGTTTTGTTAAAGCAATAGACCCATTGGGAAGCACTTATAAATTTGAAGATTACTTTACTGCTTTCGGAATGAACTCTTTTATTCCTTTAGCATTTTATTTGGCAATCCTATTATCAGGATTAGAATTTTTCATCGGTATAGGACTATTGCTCAATTTATTCCCCAAAACACTTTCGTGGATAGCATTGGCATTTATGATATTTTTCACACCGCTAACACTCTATATCGCATTAAATAATCCCGTAACCGATTGCGGTTGCTTTGGCGATGCACTGGTTATCAGCAACTGGCAAACATTCTATAAAAATATTATCATCGGTATTTTTGCCATTATCACAGTTATTTTCCGCAAGAAATTTAAACCGTTGCCTCCGGCTTATCTCCGCTGGGTTTTATCTTCCATTTTTATTCTTTTTATCGCTTTAGTTATGGCAAATGGTGTCCGCCATCTGCCTGCCATTGATTTTCGTCCCTATAAAATAGGTAATCACCTACCCGATTTAATGGTTATGCCCAAAGGTGCTCCCGTAGATGATTATATTTACGAATACACAATGAAAAACAATGTCTCAGGCGAAGAAAAAGTAATTGACAGCAAAGAATATATGAAATCTAAAATTTGGGAAGACACCACTTGGGTAATTACAAAAACATCCGATCCTATTTTAGTTAAAGCGGGCTACCATCCTCCTGTACATGACTTCGTTATCTCATCAATTGACGGTGATGATATTTCAGATTTGGTATTAGAGAGCAATAACTATTGTCTATTGATTTGCTACGATCTTAAAAAATCTAATTTCTCTAACTTTAAAAAGATTAATCAACTTGCCATTGAGTGCAAAAAAGAAAATATCCCGTTTATTGCAGTTACTTCATCTAATGACAATATTGTTCAGCAGTTTATTGAAGAACACCACCCTGCCTTTGAGTTTTATTATGGTGATGAGATTAACCTTGAGACAATTATCCGTAGTAATCCCGGATTAGTTGCTCTAAAAAAAGGAACCGTTGTCGGCAAGTGGGCTCATCGCGACATACCTTCGTTTGAGGAGTTGGAGAAAGTATTGAAATAAATTAGTGGAGTTGCCGGGAATCGAATTCCGAAAATAAAAAATTTCGATTTGAGACCTTTGCAAAACTTCTGTTTTTGTCATTCTGAACGCAGTGAAGAATCTATAAATAGCTACTATTTAACATATTGAGATTCTTCGCAATGCTCAGAATGACAACTTTTTTTGGGTTTTGCAAAGGTCTCGATTTTTAATTTTCGTGAATACTCGAAAAATTTACAATTTTTCGGTACCCGGGTCCTTTCGAGAGCTATTCTTTAAGGAGACTACTTCCTTGTTGGGCAAACAATCACCATAGTAAATGGAATTAGTGGAGTTGCCGGGAATCGAACCCGGGTCCAGATAGCAAACTATTATGCCTTCTACATGCTTAGTCTGCTTTTGGTTTTCTGCAGAAAAGAGGAAAACAAACCAACCATCTAATCTACATAG
>JALTEO010000209.1 GCA_027073875.1 Bacteroidales bacterium | reverse complement strand
GGGTTAATATTATTTCGCTTTTTCAAGGCTAAGAGTAAAAAATGAAACACAAAATATATTCAGAACATTTTACCCCATAGGAATTAACTCGGAAAATTCACGGAATTTTCTACTATTAAGAAATACCAACAAATTTGGAATTTTACAAAACCCCAAATTTGGGTATTTCTAGATTGGGATTTTCCGTTTTGCTCTCCCTTTATTCATCGTACATTCATACAATTCATTACATTCTTGTATGAATAAAGCGGGTTAATTGTTGTTTTGTCTCCCATTGTTGAAAATAATTGAAAACATTTTAGCAATATTCACACAGTTTATTATATTTTTGGGGAAATATTTTTTTTAACGATGAAAATACTTATTACCGGAGGAGCAGGATTTATCGGCTCGCATGTGGTGCGTCATTTTGTAAATAAATATCCTGATTATCAGATTTACAACTTGGATAAATTGACCTATGCAGGAAATTTGGAAAATCTGAAAGATGTAGAACAAGCTTCTAACTACCATTTTATTAAAGCCGATATTGTTGATAAAGACACTATTTTCTCATTATTTGCAGAGCACCGTTTTGATGGTGTGATTCATTTGGCTGCCGAATCGCATGTGGATAGGTCAATTAGTAATCCTACGGAATTTATAATGACAAATATTGTCGGAACGGCAAATTTGCTAAATGCCGCCCGCGAAATTTGGGATAATACTGATGAGAAAGTTTTTTATCATATCTCTACCGACGAAGTGTATGGGTCGCTTGGCGAAACAGGTTATTTTGTTGAAGATACGCCGTATGACCCACGGAGTCCTTATTCAGCATCTAAAGCAAGTTCCGACCATCTGGTAAGGGCTTATCACGAGACTTATGGATTGCCGGTAAAAATCTCAAACTGTTCTAATAATTTTGGGGCTTTTCAATTCCCCGAGAAATTAATACCACTTATCATCAATAATATTAAACATAATAAACCGTTGCCCATTTACGGTGAAGGTAAAAATATTCGTGATTGGCTTTTTGTAGAAGACCATGTGCAAGCCATCGATTTAATTTTCCATCAAGGGAAATCAGGTGAGACCTATAATATTGGCGGTAATAACGAGTGGACAAATATTGACTTGGTAAAAAAGATTTGTCAGATAGCCGACAAAAAATTGAACCGGAATACACCGGCTGAATCGCTAATAACTTTTGTGAAAGATCGTGCCGGACACGATTTACGATATGCTATTGATTCATCAAAAATTCAACGGGAGTTAGGATGGAAACCATCTCCTGATTTTGATGCATTGCTTGATAAAACTATTTCGTGGTATCTGGAAAATGAACAATGGTTAAATAGTGTTACTTCAGGCAATTACCAAAAATATTACGAAAAACAGTATGCTAAAAGATAATCTGTTGAAAATATGGCTAATCTTGTTTTTCGTAAGTTTGCCTCTATGGCAGATAAAAGCAGCCACGGTAATTGAATATATTCACGGTGATACTATCCAGACTAATCAGATAACACCTGTAAAGATATCTTCGTTAAAAAGCTCAAAACCACATAAAATAACTGCCATTATTTTTGCTTTGCTGACAGGTCCTCTGGGGGGACATCGTATTTATTTGGGAACATCAACCCAAGTGCCGTTGATTTATACTGTCACTTTAGGCGGATTTGGTACACTGGTTGTGGCAGATATTATTGCAATTGTTGTGTCCAAGGATTTATCTGAGTTTCAGAATAATGACAAAATATTTATGTGGATTTCATCAAAACAAAACTGACTATGAAACAACTATTTTTGCTTAAAAAGATTACTGTCCTTTTACTGATTATCTTATTTGTCGTTCCGGCAATGTCGCAAACGAGAGAATTCTCAAAAGAAAAAGAACAATTCATCAAAGATATGAATAGTTTTCTGACAAGAGGAAATTCTAAAAAAGGAAAGAAACTAATGGGGAAATTTACACCGGCATTGAATAGCGATTATTTTGGGGAATCGGAGAGAAAGAATATTTTCACAATTTGTAATGAATATCTTCAGAAAAAACACGCACTGGCATTTCCACATTTTGAGCATTATTTAAGTTTACTCGTTGCTTTTCAAGAAAATAATATTCCAATAACAAACTATAAGGTGTTTGAAGCATATTTGCTTGATATTATGCCAAACAGAAAAATTACTCTAAGTAAAACTGATAAGTTTATTCTAAGTATTACTGAATTAATCACTAAAAACAATTTATATGCCTCTAACTCAGTAGTATGGAAGATTCCTGACAATAATTATCAATTTGTTAAAGACAAAAAAATATTTAAGATTAAAGTTCCAAAAACGAATCTAACAGCTTATGCTAAAAAGGATAGTTCTAATATTTATGAAACGACAGGAGAATATTTCCCAATGACAAGAAAATGGATTGGAAATGGAGGAAAAATAACATGGGAACGGGCAAAATTACCTAGCAATCAAATATCTGCAACTCTGGGACAATACACTATCAATATGTCAAAATCTAACTTTAAAGCCGATAGTGTTCAGTTTATCTATACAAAGTTTTTCCAAAAGCCAATTTACGGTTCATTGTCGGAAAAGATAATGAGTATCCCGAAAAATAAAGACCCGTTATATCCTCAATTTCAATCGTACAAGAAACGATTTAAGTTTACAGGAATTTTTAAGAATATTGATTTCGAAGGCGGTTTTCTAATAAAAGGACCTAAGGTTTACGGACAAGGTTCTAAAAAAGAAAAGGCAAAAATTAAAGTTTATTACAAGGATACTTTACGAGTATTAGCAACTTCAACATTATTTGTATTAAAGCCCAAGCAAATTATTTCTCAGAATACAGCTGTTTCCATTTATTTGGCTCATGATTCTATTTATCATCCGGGTCTGCTTTTTAAATATAACGACAATAATAAAACAATTCGATTTATCAGGGACGGAAAAGGACTTACACGAGCACCTTATATTGATACTTATCATCAAGTATTAATGGATGTAAGCTTGATTTCATGGAATATTAATGTACCCAAATTTGATTTAGGTGTTACGGTAGGAAGCACAGAACATAAAGCAAGATTTAAGTCATTGGACTTTTTTAAAATGAGTAACTATTTGGATATCCAAAAAATGGATGCAAAAAATCCACTTTCAGTAATTCGTGCCTATGCCCACAAAAATGTTTCTGATGTATTTTACGATGTGGACTTTGCAAATTTTTTAAAAGCATCTATTCCACAGACAAGACGCTATTTATTGAATGTTTGTTATTTGGGATTTATTGATTATGATTCTGAATCCGGAGTGGTTACCGTTATGCCTCGATTGTATAATTATTTGGATGCCAGTGCGGGAAATAGAGATTACGATGTGATTAATATTAGATCAAATGTGCAAAGTGGAGATAATGCGGAATTGAGTTTATTGAACTATTTTATGAAGATTCATGGTGTGCCGCAAATATTCTTGAGCGATTCACAAAATGTAATGATATATCCGAGAAATAGGGAAATTATCTTAAAAAAGAACAGAAATTTCGATTTTGATGGAAAAATTAGAGCAGGAATGTTTTTATTTGCAGGGTCACATTTTGCATTCTTGTATGACTTATTTAAGATAAAAATGCCGGACATTTCTTATATGAAGATGCAAGTACTTAGCGATGAATATGATAAAAACGGAATGCCAATTCCGGTAATAGTCAAAAATAAGATTGAGGATGTAAGTGGTGAATTACTGATAGATATGCCGGATAATAAATCAGGCGTAAAAGCATCTCCACAATATCCTATCTTTAAGTCATTTAACAATTCGTATGTTTATTTTGACAGTAAAAAAATTCAAAAAGGTGCTTACCATCGTGATAAATTTTATTTTCAAATCTATCCGTATGAAATGGACAGCTTAGACAATTTTAATCGTGATAATATTAAATTTAATGGCTATTTTGTGTCAGGAGGAATCTTTCCACCTTTTGAAGAATCATTGAAAATTCAACCGGATTATTCGTTGGGATTTGTACGAAAGACACCTGAAACAGGAACTCCTATCTACGGAGGTAAATCTTCGTTTACCAATAAAATTAAATTAAGTAATCAAGGGCTTCGTGGTGATGGTAAATTTGAATATCTGACTTCTACATCCTTGTCAAACGATTTTATTTTCTTCCCCGATTCAATGAATGCTGTATGCCAAAAATTCGATAATAAAGAACAAAAGTCCGGTACGGAATATCCGCAAGCAGACGGACAAGACATATATATCCATTATATGCCAAAAGCAGATGAGTTGTATGCATCCAACAGAAAGCAGCCATTTAATATGATGAACCAACAAGCAACGCTGACAGGAACACTTACACTTCGTCCTAGTGGAATGGGCGGTAAGGGTATGATGGAGTTTGAAAAAGCACAACTACATGCCAATAATTTTAAGTTTAAAGCATTGGTTGCCGATGCTGATACTTCGAATTTTAATTTGAAATCAATGAATATGCAGGATTTTACATTTAAGACTAATAATGTTAATTCACATATAGACTTTGTAAAACGCGTTGGCAAATTCCATTCTAATGGTGAAGCATCATTTGTAACTTTCCCGCAAAACAAATATATCTGTTATATGGACCAATTTACTTGGTATATGGATCAGGAAGAAATAGAGATGAGTGCCGATAAAAATAAAAATAAGTTGATTGCAGATAAGATAGATACTACAAATATGACTGAAACACAGAAAGAGGATATTCAACTGGAAGGATCTAAATTTATTTCAATTCATCCTAAGCAAGACTCACTTAATTTTATGGCACCGAGTGCAAAATATAATCTGCGAACCAATATTATCACAACTAATAAAGTAAAATTGATACGCGTAGCTGATGCAACCATTTATCCCGGCGATGGACATGTGATAATTGAAAAACGAGCCAGGATAAAAACACTAAAAGACTCAAGAATTACAGCAAACAATGTAACCAGATATCATAAAATGTATAATTGTTTAACCAATATTTATGGTCGGAAAGATTATTCTGCCAGTGGTGATTATGATTATATAGATGAAAACAACCAAAAGGAAACAATTCATTTTGATGTTATTACCGTTGACACCTCATTGCAAACCTACGCCAAAGGGCATATCGGAATTTCTGATAACTTTACGCTAAGTCCACATTTTATGTATAGTGGTGATGTGTGGCTACATGCTAATAATCAGTTTTTGAATTTCCGTGGAGCTACCAAAATATCGCACAAATGTGATATGCAAAAACGGTATTGGATTAAATTTGAGGCAGATATCAACCCAAACGATATTTATATTCCGATAGGCGATACAGTAAAAGATATTAATAATAATAAATTGGTGGCAGGATTTTTCTTGGCACACGATTCAACCTATGTTTATTCAGCATTCTTAACCCCCACAAAAGGTGCTCGTGATGATGAAATAATATCAACAAAAGGGTTCTTATATTTTGATAAAGGTGATAAAAAATATAAAATTGCTGATAAGGAAAAGATTAAAGAGTTTACGCTACCGGGCAACTATATGAGTATTCACAGAAGTATTTGTAATGTATATGGCGAAGGAAAAATGAATCTTGGTTTGGATTTTGGACGCGTAAAAACTTTTGGTGTCGGAAACATCAATAATACACTCAGTGATAGTATGGTGTCAGTTAATATGTTATTGGGAGTAGATTTCTTTTTCAATAAGAATGCTTTAGAATATTTCGCCAAAGATCTACAAAATACAACAACTCTTGCACCGGTAGATATTAATAGGGATGTGTTTAAAAAAGGATTGGCTGAATTGGTAGGAACTGATAAAGCTGAAGAACTGATTTCTCAATATGCCATAAAAGGAAAAATGAAAAAAATTCCAAAAGAATTGAAAACAACAATTTTGTTTAATGATTTAAAATTTGATTGGGATTCTAAAAGTCGTTCATATATCTCACGGGGAAAGATTGGAATTGGTAATGTGGGTGATAATCAAATTAATAAACTTGTTGACGGACATATTGTCCTCACAAAAAAACGAAGTGGAAGTGTACTAACTATGTATTTAAAACTCGGTGACGGTCGGTGGTATTATTTTGGATATGCCCACGGAGTAATGCGTGTAGTTTCTTCTGCTGATGATTTTAATTCAATTATTACATCTATGAAACCGGATGACCGACGGCTGAAAGCTGAGAAAGGTCAAAAACCTTATTCGTATTATCCTACCAATGTAAATATTGTTAAGAAATTCTTGCAACAGTTTGAAGAGTCGAAAAAGAAACCGGATGATGAAAATAAAGATGATAGTGAATAAAGATAATGCTTCAAAACTGAAAGATTATTCTTAAAATATCATCATTAAAATATTGGTATGGGCAAGTATGAAAGATCATTTTTTTGAACCATTAAAAAAAATCGTATTACTTTTACATTCGGGAATGGAAAAACAGATAACTCATATTCTGCTGGCAGTTAGCTTGTTAATATTAATTCATACGCAGGGATTTGCGATTGATAAGAATGCAAAAGATTCCATTCCGCCAGTGTTGAAATACCAAAAGTTGTCGCAGATTCTCGACAGCTTATCCTATCTGGTAAAAGCCCAAAACGAAGTTGTTATTACACAAGATAAGTTCTCATCGCAGCCCTACGATAAAACACCCGACTTGGTTTTTGAGTACAGGATGGAAGCATTGAACCAAACAACCCCCATTCAACTTACCTATAATAAAACAGTCAAAAACTTCATTGATTTTTATTTGGTTAAAAACAAATCGTTAGTATCAAAACTAATGGGTTTGTCCGATTTTTATTTCCCGTTGTTTGAAGCAGAACTGGACAAGTATAATTTGCCGATGGAATTAAAATATTTACCCGTAATTGAATCGGCACTAAACCCTAATGCCCGTTCGCGAAGTGGTGCTGTTGGGTTATGGCAATTTGTTTACGATACGGGGAAACTCCTCGGACTCAAAACAAACTCATTTGTAGATGAACGCAAAGACCCTATAAAGTCAACAGAAGCCGCCTGTGAATATTTGTCGTTTCTGTATTCTGTTTTTGGTGATTGGCAATTGGTGTTGGCTGCCTATAATGGTGGTCCCGGTACAGTAAAAAAAGCCATTGAACGGTCCGGAGGAAAAACTAATTTCTGGGATATTCGTCCGTATTTACCACGAGAAACCCAGAACTATGTGCCGGTTTTTATTGCTGTCAATTATGTGTTTAGTTATGCCACACTACATCATATCAAACCAAAACCATTTGTATTCGGACATTTTGATGTGGACACTATTCAAACGACTAAAAGAATAAGTTTTTATACGCTTTCAAAAAAAATTGGCGTACCCGTTCAAACACTGGCTTTTTTGAATCCCGAATATAAATTAAAAGTAAAACCGGTAACTAATAAACCTATGCCTATTGTTTTACCACGGGAAGCCATCAGTAAATTTTTAAATCAACAAGAAACCATCTATTCGGTATCGTCAAACAGCTATACCGCTCCACCACAACAGAAAGTTAAAATTATTCACACAGTAGAAAAAGGTGAATATCTACACAAATTGGAAATAAAATATAAAGTCTCAAAAGAGTCTATCAAAACTTGGAACCATCTTTCTTCCGATGTGCTGCATACAAATCAAAAGTTGGTTATTTGGGTACCAAAAGATACTTTGCCATAAAGATTTAGAACTTCCGTATAGTTATGTCATATTGAACTCGTTTCTTCCAAAGGGATGCCTTTGAAGCTTCGGAACCTCTAACGAAGCTTTGGAATCTCTGCATAAAAACACTGATCTGTCACCCTGAACTTGTTTCAGGGTCTGAATGTGTAGATTCCGAAACAAGTTCGGGATGACACTCTTTTTGTCATATTGAGCGAAGCGAAATATCTCTATGAGAGCTTTGCCGGAGCATCTTTTTGTTTTATACCATTTACTAATAACCTGAATTCGATATAAGAAATACTCACAGCTTTTTGATATTTTTCTTAGACGAGTCATATTTTTGATGCACTATCGGGATAATGTAAAAAGATATGATGAAGTATAAGGGAAATATCATAA
>JALTEO010000208.1 GCA_027073875.1 Bacteroidales bacterium | reverse complement strand
GTATAAAAGAATAGAAATTAAATTTTTACCAATTAGAAAAACTTTTTAATTTTGTGCCCCCATTTAAAAAATACTAATCTGAATTTGGAAGAATCATTAAAAAATATTACTTTCTCTTCTTCTTTGGAAAACATTCCCTTGGTTGAAAAATATGTAGATAGTCTTTACGAAGAATTCAAATTTTCACAGGAGATATATGGCAATATTCTTATCTCTATTCTTGAAGCTGTCAATAATGCCATTATTCACGGTAACAAAAAAGATTCTAACAAAGAAGTAACTCTTACCGTAAAATTAAAAGATTCTAATTGTCTTGTAGTAGAAGTATCTGACGAAGGCAATGGCTTTGATTTTAATAACCTGCCTGACCCTGTTGCCCCTGAAAATATTGAAAAACCCTACGGAAGAGGTATATTTTTAATAAGGCATCTTGCCGATAAGTGTATTTTTCATGATGAAGGCAGAACTGTTGAAATGAATTTCAACCTCAGTAAATAACCATGAGTATCTTTTTTTTTAATGAAGATGTCCCGCTTCCTGTTTTCTCTAAATCGAAAATCTCAAAATGGATAACCCGCTGTATTATAGACGAGAATCACCAAGTTGGAACAATCAATTTTATTTTTGTTTCCGATAATTATTTGTTGGAAATGAACCGGCAATATCTTAATCATGATTATTTTACCGATGTTATTTCGTTTGATTACTGTGAAGGAAAGACTGTTAGTGGAGATGTTTTTATGAGTGTGGACAGAATCAGAGAAAATGCCTCGGATTTAGAATTAAATTTTACCGATGAACTTTTTAGGGTAATGATTCATGGTGTGTTACATTTTATGGGTTACCACGATAAAACCGATGAAGAAAAAAAACAGATGCGGGCAAAAGAAGACGAAGCATTAAAGAAAATAGAATAATAATAATTTCCCTATTTTGGTGCTTGCCGATAGAGTAAAACAGCAATTATAGCAAATAATACATTGGGAAGCCAAACACCTAATATAATATTCATTCCTGTTCCAAGTGCAATATTAGTAGAGAGTTGCATAAAAAGAATATAAGCAAAACTGATAGTTAACCCGGCACCGATATGAAGTCCGATACCTCCTTTTATTTTTCTGCTGGAGAGTGATAATCCAATGAGAGTCAGTATAAAAGTTGAAAAGGGAAATGCCCATCGTTGATATTTATATGCTCTTACTTTTTCTATTTTGGGGTCACCTTGCAGTTCTAATTCTGTAATATAGGCATTTAGCCGTGGCAGCGACATGGTTTCGACAATATTGTCCCGTTTTTCAAAATCTTTGGGCGTAAAACTTAAGACAGTATCAAGCGAAGCACCTGATTCAACGGATTCTTTGAGCTTGTCGTATCTTCGGATATGATAATTGACAATTCGCCATTGATTAGCAATGGTATCCCATTGAATAAAATCGGAAACCAATTTATAGGTTAAAATACCTTTATGGAAGTGCTCAATAGAAAATTTGTAGCCGGTTTGGTTGGCAACAGAAAAACTTTCCATATAAATATAATTGCCGGGAGCAACTTGTTTATGAATATTTCTTTTGGTATTTACAAATGTATTTCTGATATATTTTTCTTCAAAAGCAAGTCGCTTCTTATTTGCCGGTGGCAGGAAATAATTAGTGAGCGTAAAAGAAAAAATAGCTAAAAACAGTGCAGAAAGAAAATAGGGATACATTAGTCGCTGAAAGCTGACTCCTGAGCTGAGGATAGCAATAATCTCATTATTATACGCCATACGAGAGGTAAAGAAAACCACAGCAATAAAGATGAAAAGAGCACTGAACATATTTGCAAAATAGGGAATAAAATAAATGTAGTACCCAAAAATAATTTCTGTTAATGGGGCTTGTTTATCAATAAAATCTTCAATCTTTTCCGACACATCAAAAATGACGGCAATAGTCATAATGAGCAATAAGGCAAAGAAAAAAGTTGCCAAGAATTTTTTGATGATATACCAATCTAATTTTCTCAAACTATAATCGTTTTGATAAGTTGGGAATTAGTTTTTCTGACCATTGCTTGAAATCACCGTTTTCAATATGTTGTCGTGCTTTATCCATTAGGTTTACATAAAATGCCAGATTATGTTGACTGGCAATTTGTGCCCCGAGCATTTCGCCGGAAACAATCAGATGACGAACATAGGCACGGGAATAAGTAGTATCTACAAATGATGTACCGTCAGCATCAAGTGGCGAGAAATCGTCTTTCCATTTCTCATTTTTGATATTAATAATTCCTTTTTCGGTAAATAATTGTCCGTTTCTGCCGTTGCGGGTAGGCATCACACAGTCGAACATATCAATACCGCGGGCAATTCCTTCCAACAAGTTTACGGGCGTTCCGACACCCATCAAATAGCGGGGTCTGTCAGTGGGCAGAATCTCATTTAC
>JALTEO010000207.1 GCA_027073875.1 Bacteroidales bacterium | reverse complement strand
GGGAAATTATTTTAAGTTCGTAGCAGGAGAATTGTATATGAAATTAAAAGACATTAATGAAATTAAAATTTAAAAACGTTGCCTAACAAAAAATATAGTGCATACCGCAATTAGTTGTAAATATGTTAGTTAATACACAAAATAAAATTGTTCATAACTTGAAAATTATCGTTTCAAAATGCGGTACGCACCATATTCAAACCGTTATAGCCAATGCAGAAAACGAGTAGGATATAAGAATTTTCATAACTTTGAACAAAAGATTATTATGAGCCACATTGATAAATCCAAAGAAGATATCATAATGCTGTTATTAACTAAGAAATAGTACTATACGATGAATTATATGATTACGATATATACTGTATTCTTCCTTGCAACAACCTTAATTTCATTTTTCGTTGCGTTTTTTGCTTGGCAAAGAAAATCGGTAAAAGGAGCTAAAGAACTCACTTTATTAATGATCGCAGCAGGTATTTGGACATTTGGGGTTATGTTTGAAACCGCTGCTACAACTATACAAGGGAAAGCTTTCTGGTCAGGTATAGAATATATTGGAGGGGTCTCCACCCCTGTACTTTACCTAATTTTCGTCCTGCGTTTCACGAACAAAGAAAAGTTTATGACTCCTAAATATATCCTGCTACTATTTATTATTCCATTAATCACCTTGATATTAGCAATAACCAACGAAAAACACCATTTGATATGGGCTGGGTTTTCATCAATATCTGAGAAAACAAATATCATGGAATATTACCATGGCATCGGATTCTGGATCGGTAATATAGCTTATAACTATTTTCTGTTTCTTTTGGCAACCATCTATCTTTTTAGTTTTATTTTCAAACAGGTAAAGATTTTCCAAATGCAGGGATTATTAGTTCTCATAGCAGGATTATGTCCGTGGATTGCAAGTATTTTTTATCTTTCAGGCATTAATATTGTTCCTGGATTGAATATTACTCCGGCAAACATGATTCTAACTGGCTCCCTGTTTGCTTTTGCTATCTTTTATACCCACATTCTGGATTTAGTTCCGGTGGCGCACAAAGTGCTTGTAGATACCTTACCTTATGGAATATTGGTACTTGATAATAAAAACAGGATACAGGATATAAATGGAGTTGCTATATCATTTCTGGGAATTCACAACAAAAACATCATCGGATTTTCTGCCGAATCTTCGGGTGCTTCTTCGACAGAGTTATTGAAAGCCGCTCTTGATCGTGAATCAATTGACCAGATAACAATCCAAAGTAATGTTGAGCTTAAAATATTCAGTATCCTAAAATATTCAATAAAAAATCCACAAGGAAGTCGTCTGGTTGTAATACATAACATAACTGAACTCAAACTGGCAGAGCAAGAGATCAAACATAAAAACGATGAACTCCAAAAACTCAATACCGAGAAAGACAAGTTCTTCACCATCATTGCACATGATTTGAAGAGTCCTTTCAATACCATTCTGGGTTTTAGCGATCTTCTTGTTGATAGAGTGAAAGAAAAAAAATATGACGATGTTGAAGAATATGCTGAAATAATTCAACTTTCTTCCAAAAAAGCAATGGATTTGCTGATTAATTTGATGGAATGGGCGCAATCGCAAACAAGAAGGATGGAATTCCATCCAGAATATTTCGAACTTATTGAACTTATTAAGGATACAGAACTTTTATTGTCTGGTGCACTCAAACAAAAATCAATTAGCATAGTTGAACACTTTCCTTCCAATACACCTGTTTTTGCAGATAAAAAAATAATTAGCACCGTTTTGAGAAACTTGATATCGAATGCCATAAAATATACACACCCTAGTGGTGAAATCATCATCTCAACCAAGGAAACTCAAGGAGAACTCATAATTTCGGTAAGCGATAACGGAGTTGGGATACCAAAAGCAAATATTGATAAATTATTTAAAATCGACCAAAGTTATTCCACACTCGGTACTAACAACGAAAAAGGAACCGGGCTGGGCCTCACTCTATGCAAAGAATTTGTTGAAAAACATGGTGGAAAAATATGGATAGACAGTGAAGTAGATAAAGGTTCAACATTTTATTTTACTATTCCACACCATTCTACCCATAAGAAATAAATTTTGCCGAAAGATATTCCAGTAGATGCAGAAAATAAAGCACATGGCTATAACAATTAGCGTTCTGATGGCCGGGACGGCCCAATCTGAACGGGGTGTTGACGTAAAACCGGCAGCAAAAGGGGGTAAATATTATTATGGGGTTTTAATGGGTTTTGATCGGGCTTTTCGTTGGTTTTCAGCAGGCCAATAGTCTTGGAATGTTTTAGTTTATCTCAAATTATCCGGTTTTTTGTTCGCATTTTGCGGCGGCCAGGGCCTTTTTTTCAGGATAAAGCCAACTTTAAGGGACTTATGGGCATAGCAATCCCTTGCGCTGTTTAA
>JALTEO010000206.1 GCA_027073875.1 Bacteroidales bacterium | reverse complement strand
TTTTACCTCCTCAGCCTTTGTGTTTAAAAATTCAATCTCAAAAGATTCTGCTAGTTCCGGTTCCCACTCTTTTTTTGGCAGAGTGTTGCCTTCTGATTTTTCCAACATAATTTTAGATAAATAATTAATTTAATTTTATCATAAGTTATATCGACTCGCCAAAAGAAATTGTCAAAATTATAAAAAGTGACTTTTCAAAATGGCATATAACTGGTTTTTATGCGAAGTTTATTTCGGATAAAATGTCTAAATTTGACAAAATACGAATATCTAGACAATGTCTAAGTGTATACAAAACACATCTAATTTTTATAATTTTATATTATCACAAAAAACACCATCTATCAAGCAAAAGATTCATTAAAATTAAGAAATTATTCTCCTAAAACCAAAAAGGTCTAGATAGGATACTTAGAAGGCTATTTTGGTTATCTAATAATTGGGAAATGTTTTAGATAGTGTCGGGGATTAAACGAAGTTGTGAGCTAAAGACGAGGAATTTGGAAAAAGGTGAATCGAGATGTTTTTCCGTTTGAACTCTGTTATATGACCTGAACGAAACGAAGTGGAAGGAAAGCGCAGTGTGGTGCGACCAACGGGAGAAAGTAAATTTGGAATCCTATTCAATAAAGGCAGTTTTCTGTTATCGTTCATATAAAGTTGCAATTAGCATTAGTTGGTTTGTTTGTTTAGTCCTCTTAGAAATAACTTTGCCGTCTTTCTTATAAACCCTGAAAGCTTTGGCAGATTTTTTTGAAGTTATAATTCTAAATTTATCATCAAGAAATTCGATTGCACAATTCTCATCAATGGCAATGCCCATCCCGCCAATTTTTTGAATCATATTGCGAAAATGAGTCTTTCTAGGAATGCCCAAAGTTTCACTATTATAATGAGGGAAGTGAATTCCTTTAACAAAACCTAAACCACGAACGTTGATATATTTCCATTTTTTGGGGTTGTAAAACGACATTGAATCACTGTGTCCCGATTCAAACCAGCAAATTGAACCAGCACTAAGCCCGCAAAGCACAATACCTTTTTCCCATGCTGTCTTGAGTATCTTGTCAACGCCAAGACGGCGCCAAAGTTTCATCATTTTGAGCGTGTTGCCACCACCAACATATACAATATCTGAGCCAAATATTTTTTTTCTAATTTCCTTTGGCGACGGCGTCTCTTTGAATAATTTGAATAAATAAAGAACATCAGTTTTACAACCCAATTTCTTTCCAAAATATTTGTCAACGCTATTATAATAATCTTCACTGTCCGAACTTGCTGTTGGAATAAAAAGCAACTTTGGGTGTTTCTTTTTCGTCAATCGAATTATTTCTTTGTCTATTGCCAAAGTTTCAGAGTCCCTGATATCGCCACCACCAATTGCAACTATTTTTTTAACTTGTTTAGTCATAATGTGATTAAGTTAGCATGGTTTACTAAAGTATCGAAAGGAAAACTGCTTACAATAATTAAATGGATTCCAAATTTATTACACATAACATTTCTGTGTATCTGAAGTTTTTATTTCTCTTCCTTATTATTATAAAAAAGAGAGAAATAAAAATTTGGGTGGAGTAAAAGAGAAAGATTAAATAATTTACCTTATTAAAGCCCTTTTCAATTTTTTGGTCGCCGAGCTTGACATAGATTAAATAATCTACTATACTAAAATGTCAGTGATTTTGCTGATAAATTGAACCTTAACAAGGAGGACTCAGATGAACGACAGACCCAGAGCAACAGTGCGCGAGATCGACGGTCAGCTCGTGCTCGACGACCCCGACGCCGTGGCCATGGTGCGTGCCAATAGTAGATATAATGGTAAGTACAATTGTATCTACACCCTCGAAATCAACGCCGACCGAGTCGAACATTTCAAGCGTCGACTGACGGAGTGCGGCCTCACCCCTACCGAGGCGGTGATCATACTCCTGAACGTCGACGACCAGAACGGTGGCCAGATTGCTGAGGTGCTCATGCCTGGTCACAACTGGCAGGAAATTCGTGATCGTGGGGAAGTCCCCTTTGCGCGCGGGCTTGCTGGTCGAGAAGGCATTCATGAGGCGCTTAACACTTTTGACCAAGAAGCTGGTAAGAAGTTGCAAAACATGACCGAGGTGGCTGTTGTGGTCGTGGATCACGGCGTCGCAGAAGTTTTTCCGGCTTGAACAAATGGCCCAACAAAATGGGCAATTAGGGGTAATCAATTTTGGTTACCTCTTTTCTTTACTAAAAAAATTGAAAAAGGGCTTTTTAAAAAATAGAGAATTATTTAACTTTTCTCTTTTATGGAACCAGATACACAGTGTTATGTGATGTATTGACGGGATTATTTGATTATAATTTTTAAAACCTCACAAACTTTTTTATTAGCAAAAACACTTACAACAGAATAATATGGTCAATATTTCACATAACTCGTTTT
>JALTEO010000205.1 GCA_027073875.1 Bacteroidales bacterium | reverse complement strand
AATTATAATAGGGGAAAGTATATAAACGAGGAACTCGGTTATGATTATCTGGATTTCTGGAATAACGGATATTTAAGCCAGGGTTGTATAGCGGCAAGAAAAGGCGGATATTTCTATATTGACTGGAACGGAAACGTTACTCCCTGTGTGTTCGTTCCTTATTCGCCTGTGAATATCAATGATATTTACAAGGAAGGTGGAACTTTGAACGATATTCTTGAAAAACCGTTCTTCAAAGAGGTCAGGAACTGGCAAAGAAGCTATGGTTATCAGAAAAGGAAAGAGGAGGTCGGGAATAGGATACGGCCCTGTATGATCCGCGACCATCATGCTGCATTTTATGATATAATTAAAAAACAACCTGTAAAGCCTGTTGATGAACCTGCAAAAGAGGCTTTGGAGAGCGAAAATTACCATAAAAACCTGATAGCATATGATAAAGAAATTGCAAAAGTATTGGATCCTGCATGGGAAAAGGATTTTGTACAGCCTGACTTAAAACTGGCTGAGCATTCAATTCACTAATGTAATTTCGCGTTCAATTTACGTCATGTATTTATAGTTAACGGCTGTTTTTATGCAATTTAACCCTATGCTGGGTACCCACGAACGGATAAGTAACCGGATTTCTTTTAAGCTGTAGAATTGGTAAAAACAGGATGGCTGAATATGGGAAATAACTTTTAAGTATAAAACGGAGTTTATGATACAAACAAATACACAAATAGCAATATTAAGAAAAACATTTGAGAATATATACAAGTATTTATATCGGCACAAAGAATATCTTAACAGTCTGAATGTATTTCCTGTGCCGGACGGAGATACCGGCCTGAATATGACATTGACCATACAAGGTGCTTTGGCAGGTATGCGGGAACATGATAATAGATCACTATCAACAGGGGAATATCTGAATCTCTTTGCAGAACAGTTACTTCTAAATAGCAGAGGATGCTCAGGTGTTATTTTATCGCTATATTGCCAGGGTTTTGCGCAGGTAATTGCCCACAATGATTTTTCAAGTGAGAATATGCTCAGGGCTCTTGAAAATGGGTATAAAAATGCTTACGAAGGCACGGAAAACCCTAAAGAAGGAACGATGCTTACTTTAATGCGTGAATTCAAGGAAAAGTATAGTGAACTTATGAAAGAAGAGGAAGATCCTTTAATTGTTATTCGGGAATGTATCCCTTATCTAAAGGAAGTCCTTCAAAAAACTCCAGATATGTTACCGGTGTTAAAACAAGCCGGTGTTGTTGATTCCGGTGCGGCAGGTTTTGTTATTATTCTTGAAGGGATCAATAAGGAAATAGGTCATATTGAAATGTTCAATAACGGATTGTCGGCTTCTCTCGTTTTATTCATCAACAGGACCATCAAAAAAATACTTGATAACAAATTATCCGGTTTCACTATCAATTCTTTTTCTGACGCCCTCAAACACCCTGCAGTGGAAAAGTTGCCCAATATCAGATTGCAGAATAACATTGAAGATGTGAAGCATTTAATTATCAATATAAAAGGGAACGGGAACAGGAGGTTACATAAAGAGACGATTGTGAATGAGCTGAAGGATATGGAAAACACATGGAACCCTAAGATCAAATATAGATATTGTACGGAATTCGTTTTAAAAACCAACAAGGTATCTTCGAAAGAACAAATAAAAGAAATCGTCGGAGGTTACGGAGATAGTCTGATCATTCTCAATAGCGATGATAAATACAAAGTACATATTCATACGAATAAGCCTGATTCTGTTATTAAGGATGTCTCAAAGTACGGAGAACTTGTTTTCACGAAAGTGGATGACATGAAAAAACAACATACAAATTTTATAAGTGACGATAAGATCGAATATGAGAGAGAAAAAAGTGTTTTTTGCATTGTTTCCGGCAAAGGATTTGCCGGTATTATTAAAGAGCTCGGTGCCGATGACGTTTTATGCTATGGCAAAAAGAAACCATCCGTGGATCAGATCGTCAGTAGGCTGAATAAATTAAAAACCAAGAACATAATCGTAGCACCCGATGACAAAGATATCCTGATGTCTCTTAAATACGCTGCCTCATTGAGCAAATCAAATGTGCATATTGTGGAGTCAAACAATGTTATTTCTCTCATAAACATGATGATGAATATTTCTAATGAATTAGACATCAACACGATGTTAGAAACTATTATGAACAATCTTCATGATATCCGGTATTTCGGAATAGCCAGATCTATACGAAAAATCACTACCGAAGAAGGCCTGACAATTGGTAAAAATGATTATTTTGCCACTTATAATGGTAAAATCATACTGGCTGGTGGCAACCTTAAAGAAGTTATGGAAAAGATAATCAAGCAATATATAAATCATGAAAATCTGGTTACACTCTATAAAGGGGTTCCTGCTAAAAAACAAAATAGCTTACTCCCGAAACTGAAGGCA
>JALTEO010000204.1 GCA_027073875.1 Bacteroidales bacterium | reverse complement strand
GATTCTGAAGCATTAATAAATACGAAAGACTATAAATTTCCGTTGGTTTTATTGTGCTGAAATTATGAGAGGCACGCATACCTTCCAACAAACTTTTATCGTCAGGATAATCGTTGAGGTCGCCCATGATTACAATATTGGAAAGTGGATTAACTTTCAGAATTGAGTCGGCTTTACTTCGTACCAATTTTGCTACAAACATCCGTTTGGGTTCGGTCTCTTTTTGACCGCCCCATCGTGATGGCCAGTGATTTATAAAGACATGAAGCGTGTCGGTTTTCCCGATAATTCCCTTAACATAAAGCACATCCCGAGTTTTTGATTTATGATTAAAAGGGAAATCAATTTGAAAAAATTTCTCAACTAAAGGTTGAAACTTGTCAGGTAGGTATAAAAGTCCCACATCTATTCCTCTGCGGTCGGGAGATTCTTTGTGAATAATCTTATAGCCAAATTTCTTAATTGGCGAATATTTAACAAGACCTTCCAACACATTTTGGTTTTCTATCTCGCACAAACCAACCAAATCGGGAGGCTGCCAACCGCCGACAGCAATAATAACTTTACCTATATGATTTTGTTTGGTAATATATTTTTCCCATGTCCAATATTTTTTTCCTCTTGGCAGAAATTCCTGATCCAATTTTAACGAATCATGAAAAGTATCAAAATAATTTTCACAATTATAGAACATAATTTTAAAATCCGGTGGGTTGACAGAGTCATTGTTAGCAGTTGGTTGTTTTGTGGATATCTGCCCATAAACAAACTGATTACTAATAAATAGCCCGATTGTCAGTATCGAAAAGAATAAGAATTTGTGCATAGGTAAAATTTTATGGAACCCTTTCAAAAGCACCCAAATCGGGAGCTATATCAGATGTTCGCGAATCGCCTTTATAATCTGTGGGAACAAGGTTGCCAATATTAATACTGCCTTTGTCAATAACAGGAGAAAGTGTGTCTAATTCAAAATTATTTTCACTGAAATCAACAAATTCAGGGTTAAGATTTGTAAAAATATTCTTAAATCGTGTTGTGTCGGAAATATCGGTTTCCTTATTTGTAATCATACAATTTTGAAATAAAATATTGAAGCCGTAACCGTCATCTTCTCCCAAACCGAGTTCATCGTCGTTATTGCCATAGATAATACAATTACCAAAAGTTGCCTGAACATCGCCTACATAATAAATACCATTGGCAACCAAATTGTTAGCAATAACTACCGATGGATCGGTACGGTTCGAATAAGCCCATAGATTAGCAACTGTTGTATGATAAAATGTATAGTTACCACCTATCAACAATGCAATAGCATAAAATCCGGCATTAGCAACAATGGTATTTTCAGAGGTAATGGTACCTGCCAATGAATAAATCCCTGCATAATTCATATTCAATACCTGTGTGTTATTGATGGCTACATCGGGTTTATCGGTTAGATTGAGTGTACCAACCTGAATGCCTATTATCCCGTTTTTGACAATGGCATAATTAAAACTATTGTTGTGACTGCCTTCCAAAAAAACGATGCGGTCCCATTGTCCGGGCACATCATCGTAGAATTCTTCCAATCGGTCACCTTGGAAAACAACGGGATTGTCGTACGAGCCATTAACAACAAGCGAACCTTTAATATAAAGCAATGAACCGTGATGAATATATATTTGTGTTCCTTTGTTTATCGTTAATGTTACCAACGAATCTACCAACATTGAGTTGTAAATTAAATAGGGTTTATCGTTTGTCCAAGTGGTATCGGCAGCAATTGTTTTGGCATTCAGCAAATGGACATCTTGTCCCCAAGCAACTAATTTAACATCTTGAGTGGAGGTTTCCGTTTCAAAAACAACCGAATCGAGCACAACCATCGGTGAATTCTGGCTGGTTGGATTCACAGTAACTTCAACAAAGATAAAAAGACTGTCTTTGGCAGGAATTACCACATTTTCAATTTTTGATGTTGGTGTTCCGTCAATATTCAGCCGGTAATGTGCTTCGGGCACACCCCCTAAATGAATGGATTTAAGTTGTATGTCTTGGTTGTAAGGGTTGTAAACTTTAAAGTTTGCTGTCGTAGAACCAATCGTGGTAAAGACAGTATCGAACATCAGTGTATCGGTAGAAAATTCTAACTTACCGGAAGTCAGAAATTTATCTTTCTTACAAGCCGAAAAAATGATAAATAATAAGACAGGTATTATAGCAATTTTTAGTCGCATAAAGGAAGTTCTAAGTTATTCATTTGCAATTCCTATAACGCAAACATCATCAATCTGTGCATATTCGCCTTTCCATTCTTCAAAAGTTTTATCTAATAACTTCCCGTTTTCGGAAATATTTTGTTGAACTATACTTAATAACATTCGTTTAAATGGCTTGTACATAAATTTTTTGTTTTTCGGTCCGCCAAATTGGTCGGCAAAACCATCGGAGAATAGAAAAAAACGGTCGCCTTTTTCTATTGATAATACATGGTTGGTAAATTTATGTCTGTCTTCCAGAGCCCCAATAGGTTGTTTTTCTCCTTTTATCTCAAACAAATAATGTGAGTCATTTTCCATGACAGGATCTTTTTCCTCACCATTAACTATTAATGGAATACCTTTTTTTCGGATAATATAAAGCGGATTATTGGCACCGGCAAATTCTAAAGTGTTCGTATCTTTATCCATCATAATCAACGACATATCCATACCATCACGAACAGTCGTTTTACCTTTTTGCCGTAAACTATCTTCCACTATCAGACTTAATTTATCCAAAATCTCTCCCGGATGATAAATATCCAAATCATCAACCGCTTTGTTAAGTCCATTGGCACCAACAATACTCATAAAGGCACCCGGAACACCATGACCGGTACAATCAACGGCAGAGGCAAACCTCTTTCCATCTTTGTCTTCTATCCAATAAAAATCGCCACTAACAACATCTTTGGGTTTAAATAAAATAAAATGATGTGGAAATATTTGTGAAATAACTTCAGGTGGTGGCAAAATAGCTTGTTGAATACGCCGGGCGTAGTTAATGCTATCCATGATGTCTTTGTTCTTGGCTTCAATCTCATTTTTCTGAGCTTCAATCTGTTCATTTCGTTCCTCAAGCAATAAGTTAGCTTTTCGCTTGTTGCGGTATCCTCGGAGAATAACAAAAGCCAACACAACGAGCAAAAAAATAAAAATGATTAATGCTGTTTGGAAAGTTGTTTGCTGTTTTATCTTAGAGCGTTGCAGGGCAATTTCCTTTTCTTTCTTATCGTTTTCGTATTTTTCTTGTAATTCTGCTAACGATTTATTTAAATTTTGAGCCGCCAGCGAATCTTTCAGCTCATCGTAAGAAACTTTGTATTCATAAGCATCTTTATATTTTCTTAATTTAGCATAGGCAAACGACAGTTCATTATAAATACTTGTCAACTGATCAATTAAATCAAATCTTTTGGCAAGCAATTTGGCAACCTCAAGATGTTTTAGTGCGTCCTCATATTTTTCCTGCTTATCTTCTACTGTTGCAATGTTGAGATAACTGATGGCTAAATCAACGGAATCGTTAATTTCGTTCTTAATATCTATGGATTTAAAGTAATATATCAAAGACGAATCCCGTTCACTGTCAACCATTTTTTTAAGATCATCTATCTTTTTCTGCAAGGAATCTTTTTTCTCGGTAATGGTAGGAGGTAAAGAGTCAATTTGTTGATTTAATTTCTCTATCATTTTTATTATGGGTGCAGTCTTGGCATCGTGCGACACGCCAATATTGTGCAAAGTGGAAGCGATGGAGTATTTATCATCCATTTCACGGTCAATATTTAGGGTCTTTTCGTAGTAGTCAATGGCAATATTAATACTGTCAACTTTGTCGGCATCCCGCTCCATGTATATATTTGCAATATTAGTCAGGATTGAGGCAATACCAAACTTAAAATCAATTTGTTCTACCAGTTTAAGTGCTTTTTTGAAATTATCAAGTGCCTGAATATAATTTTTCTGATAGTAATAAATTAATCCTATGCTGTTGTAGTTTGATGCTTGACCTTGAATATCTTTTAATTTTTCTTTATATGAAAGCGATGTTAAGTAGTTGGTAATGGCATTTTTATAATCCGATTTTTGTTCATAAGCATAACCAAGTGATTTATAAAGTTCACTAATTATTGTATCATTATTCATTTCCGTGGCAATCTGTATGGCAGTGTTTAGCTGATCAATGGCTTTGTTTCGCTGGTTGTTGAAGAGAAAAATATTGGACATTTTTTGATACATTTCAATTTGTCCTTTATCATCGTTTCTGTTTTTGTAGATGTCTATTATTGTCTGATATTCTTTAATAGATTTTAAATAATCGGTATCAAGATAAAATCCGGCAATTTTCTTATGAAGCTGAATTTTTACGGAATCGGGTAAAGAAAGAGCCAAAGAATCTTGCCACGGCTTGACTGATGACTGACCAATACCCCGAATAGTTATGAAGGTAAAGAGTATAAAAAATATTTTCCCGAAATTTCTCAAGTCAAAACAGCTTAAAAAAACAAAGATAGATTTTTATTGGGCTTTGAATGTAAAAAAATGAAACTTTTTAAATGTTCTTTGGGTTCACAAAAGGTTTATGCTAAACTAAATCTCACAAAATCCAACTCTGAAATAAAATTCAGAAGTGAAGAAGACAGTTTTAGTTTTATATCACGCGAAGGCATACGAATCGAAAAAGTTTCCTTTAAGTCTAATAGTTTTATCTGCACAAAATTGTTTCCTTTAGGGAATTTTTTCAGTTGTGCCAGTTTTTTCAAATTTTCTTCCGTCAGGTCTTTCACATTTATTTCGAGCACAATGTTCCGGTTTATTTCATCTAAAAACTCATCAACTAATTTAATACGATTTACCCTGAACTCTATTTGTCCTTCGTGGTATTTGCTTTTCTCTATTTTCCCCGAAATATACAGAATGTAATTTGGTGTGAAATAGTTTTTAAACCGCACAAAATCTTTACTGAAAAAAGTAAAATTATATTCTCCTGCTTTATCTTCAACTTTGACCTTACCGTATGGTTTTCCGGTTTTTGTCAACAGTTCCTTTGAATCGGTAACATAGGCAATCAATTGCAGGTCTTTATTTAAATGTTTTTCAGGATCTTTCAGCATCCGTGTATTGGCATTTGTAAACATATCCATTATTGGCTGTTCTTTATCCAACGGATGCGACGATAAATATATTCCAAGTGATTCCCGTTCCTTGTTTAATTTATCAATTATTGTCCATTCAACACACGATTCGGGAATTTCCGGTTTTTTAATGGCGATATCAGACATTTCACCAAAAAGGGAATTTTGCATCCCACTCTTAGCTGCTTTGGCTGCATTACTATAAGCAATCAGACTTTCCACAAAGGAGGATTTGCTGTTTTGCGAACAAAAATAATTATGTCTGTCAATACCAAATTGGTCTAATGCACCCGATTGTGCCAGTGCTTCCAATACCCGCTTATTCATTACCTGTGTACTAAGTCGCTCCATTAAATCGAAAATGTCTTTGTAGCTACCGTTGGTTTCGCGTTCTTTGATAATTTCTTTTGCGACATTACCGCCTACATTCTTTATGGCGTTAAGACCGTAATAAATATTTTGATCTTCGGTGAGTGTAAATCCTTCAAAACTTTTGTTAATGTTTGGCGGTAAAACTCTTATTTTCATTCGCTTGGCATCGTTAATAAAACTAACGATTTTATCTGTATCTGAGAGGTTGCGGTCGAGTATGGCAACTAAAAATTCGTGAGGATAATGGGCTTTGATATACGCAGTTTGAAATGCGATATAAGCATAGCAAGTGGAATGTGATTTATTAAAAGCATATTCGGCAAATTTTTCCCAGTCGCCCCAAATTTTCTCTGCTTTATCTTTTGGAATCTTATTTTTAGCACATCCTTCAATAAATTGAGGTTTCATTTTGTCAATGATTGCCCGTTTCTTCTTACCCATTGCTTTTCGTAGTGCATCGGCTTCGCCTTTGCTGAATCCTGCAAGCTCTTGGGAGAGTAACATCACTTGCTCCTGATAGACAGTAATACCATAAGTTTCTTTCAGGTATTTTTCCATTTGCGGAATATCATACGAAATTTTTTCTTTGCCATGGCGGCGGTTAATATAGCTTGGGATATAGGCCATTGGTCCCGGACGATACAAAGCATTCATCGCTATCAGGTCAGAAAATCTGTTGGGCTTTAGGTTGCGGAGGTTGTCACGCATACCTCTGGATTCAAACTGAAAGACGCCTATGGTTTCACCGCGGCTAAAAAGTTCCAGTGTTTTTTTATCCTCCAAATCAATTCTGTCAATATCAATGTCAACGCCTTTATATCTTTTTACATTCTTGACCCCGTCTTTAATGATAGAAAGTGTTTTTAATCCGAGAAAATCCATTTTCAGCATACCACATTCTTCGGCAGGAGCACCCTCAAATTGCGTAATTAACAGTTTATTCCCCTTTTGTGAGAGGATAGGAATATGTTCCATTAAGTTCTCTTTTCCAATTATTACCCCGCAGGCGTGGGTACCTGTTTGACGAACACAACCTTCTAACTTCTCAGCGATTTCAAGGGTTTTCTTAATTTCCGGATTTGTAGTAGATTCCCGTTCACTTTTAAGTTCGGGAACTTTCTTATATGCTTTTTCAAAAGTAATTTTTGGGTCAGTAGGAATCATTTTTGCCAACCGATTTGCTTCAAAGAGCGGCAGCTCACGGACACGAGCCACATCTCTGATTGCCATTTTCGGAGCCATAGTCCCAAAAGTTATTAGCTGTGCTACTTTTTCGTGTCCATATTTTTCCGACACCCACTCTAATACTCTGTCTCTGCCGTCTTCGTCAAAATCAATATCAATATCGGGCAATGAGATGCGTTCGGGATTCAAAAACCGTTCGAAAAGTAAGCCGTATTTTATTGGATCCACTTGTGTAATGTCTAAGGCATAAGCAATGACTGAACCGGCGGCACTTCCTCTTCCGGGACCTACGGAAACACCCATTTTCCGTGCTTGACGGATAAAATCCCATACAATTAGAAAATAGCCGGGAAACCCCATTTTAATAATGGTATCCAATTCAAAATCTGCCCGTTCTTTTATATCATCGGTTATGTCGGGATAGCGAGTTTTTAGTCCTTCATAAACCAAATGTCGAAGATAATCGCCTTCATTTTTGAATTCTTCGGGCATAATAAAATCCGGCATAATGGGCTCATGATTCAAATCAAAGTCTTCAATTTTATCAACAATTTCTTGTGTATTGGAAATGACTTCGGGAATGTCTGCAAACAGTTCGCTCATTTCTTCCGGTGATTTCAAATATTCCTCCTGAGTATAGTGCAATCGATTTGTGTCGTTATAGTGAGCACCTGTGGTAATACAAATCAAATGATCGTGAGCTTCGGCATCTTCTTTATATACAAAGTGAGTATCGTTAGTAGCAATTAATTTAATGTCATATTTTTTGGCAAATTCAATTAAATATTTGTTTACTTTTTGTTGTTTTTCGAAAGTATCGTTTTTTAGTCCGGGTGTTGTAACATTATGGCGTTGAAGTTCGAGATAAAAATCATTGCCAAACAAGTTTTTGAAATATTGTACGGTTTGTTCTGCTTTTTCTAATTCATTTTTCAAAATGGCTTGTGGAATTTCACCTCCGATACAGGCAGATGAGGCGATGATGCCTTCGTGGTATTTCTCAAGCAACTCATTGTCTATCCGGGGTTTATAGTAAAATCCTTCTATCCACGAGTAAGAAATAAGTTTAATCAGGTTTTTGTAGCCGGTACTGTTTTTTGCCAACAATATGATATGAAAATAATCCCGTTTTCCTGTGGCTTTTGATTCTTTTTCAAAGCGGTCGGGCGACATATATGCTTCGCATCCCAATATAGGTTTTATGCCTGCTTTTTTTGCCTCATTATAAAAATCCTTAATACCAAACATGTTACCATGGTCAGTTAGTGCTAAGGCAGTCATACCATCGTCTTTGGCTTTTTTCAAAAGTTTTTTCGGCGAGGCAGCTCCATCGAGGATGGAATAATAACTATGGACATGAAGGTGTGTAAATTGCATTTTTTAATAATTTTCTTTTATTATACTTCGTTTTCTTCAAAAGTTCATGG
>JALTEO010000203.1 GCA_027073875.1 Bacteroidales bacterium | reverse complement strand
GATTTTATTTCTGGTTGATTTTGATGGAACAATATCAAACATTGTGAAAAATCCGCAGATTGCGCGTCCCGTTGACTCTGCTGTGGAAGTCCTGGCGGCACTTAACAGAAAAAAGTTTTTTTCGGTAGCGGTCGTAAGCGGAAGAGAAATTTCCTTTTTGAAAAAATTTTTTGGAAATTCTGTTGTTCTTTCCGGACTTCACGGTGCTGAGATTTTAACGGGAGGAAAATATAGAATTTTGAGACTGGGGAAAAAAGAAAAAGAAATTTTTGGTACTATTTTTGATATTGCGCAAAAATCTGCGATAAAAGGGCTTTATCTTGAAAAAAAGAAAATTTCGCTCGCCATTCATTATAGAAATGTCAGGAAGAAAAATGTTCCGCAAATTATGAAGTTGAAAGAAAAAATCGCTTTCAATCTGCGTGGTACAAAATTGGAAATAAAGGAAGGGAAAAAAGTTTTTGAAATTCTTCCGAAAGGTACCAGTAAGTTGAAAGCGGTCAAACTTCTTGTTAAAATGAAAAAAGGGTTTAAAGCGGTTTTTATCGGAGACGATAAAACCGATGAAGATGTTTTTGCGATGAAATCTGTTGTCGGCGTCAGGGTAGGGAAAGAAAACCGCAACTCTCTTGCCGGATTTTTTGTTTCTTCGCCGGCGAAAGCCGTGGAATTTTTGAGGGAGTTTTTGTGAGACAGAAATTTGTTTTTTACTCGTATTTGAGCATTCCCAGATACGCGGGAATAAAAGCGTCGGATATTGGCGAGTTTTACGAAGGTTTGAAAAGGAGCCCGTCCAGTGTTATTTTTTATCATCTTTTTCATACGCTTTTCAGAAAACATGTTCTTCAGATTGACTACATAAACGATTTTGCGCACTGGATATGGAAAACCGTCAGAGAGCAGGACCTGGCGGAAGAGCTTGCCGTGTTTGAGCCCTTAAAAATAAAAAGTCTGCGGCGGGTGAAAAACGAGATTTTGAAAGCAGTTGAAAAGTTTCTTGCCGCGGACAGGCGTTTAATAAGAGTTCCTCGCGGTGAAGAATTCTATTTTATGGAATCTGTCAGTTTTATCACTCCTTCGGGCATTTCCGCCGAAAATGAAAAGGAGTTTTTTAGAAAAATGAGAAACGTTGGTCTCGAAACGGTTTTTTTCCATCTTATCGAAGCGCGTTTGAGGTTAAAGGCGTTCACGAACGATTTTTCGGAGTGGCTCGAAAAAAGTTGCGGAAGGAAAGACCTCGCCGAACGCATCAGCGCCATAAATCCGTACAACCACACTCTTTTCGAAATAAAAATGATGCTTGAAAAAGTGGGAGAATATGTCTGAAAAAAGTTTGTTCGATTATGAGAGAATCGTCGGTGCCGCGCAAATCAAAAACATTATGAATATTGCCCGCCCTCTCGCCGGTTTGAAGGTTCAACACATAAATTCCACGAAAACGGGCGGCGGTGTGGCGGAGATTCTGAGCAATCTGGATCCGATGCTCAACGAAATCGGAATAGAGAGCGATTGGTCTGTTATTTCCGGGGACGAAAATTTTTTTGAAATAACCAAGAAAATACACAATGCTTTGCATGGGAAAGCCGAAAAAATTTCTTCGCGGGATTTCAGGTATTATGAAAATGTCGTTTTGGGGCAGGAAGAAATTCTGAAGCCCGACAGAGACATTTATGTGATTCACGATCCACAGCCCCTTCCTCTCGTTGAAAAAAGGCGCAAGTTCGGGGGCAAATGGATATGGCGGTGTCATATAGACCTTTCTACTGCGGATGAAAAGGTCTGGAAGAGGATTTCCAAATTTGTCGAGAAGTTCGATGCGGCGATTTTCCATAGCGCTCGATACACCCAGAAAATAAGTATTCCACAGTTTGTTTTTCCACCGACAATTGATCCTCTGAGTGATAAAAACAGAGAAATGGCGGAAGATGAAATTGAAAAGACGAGAGAAAAATACGGAATTCCCAAGGATGTCTTCGTTATTTTGCAGGTGGGAAGATTTGATCTTCTGAAGGATCCTTTCGGAGCAATTGAGGCGTTTAGGATTGTCAGGGACTCTTTTCCCGCGATTCTTGTTCTCGCTGGTTCTTACGCGAGTGATGATCCTGAGGGAAAAATCGTTTTCCGGCAGCTTGAAAAAATGGTAAAAAATGAAAAAAACGTTTTTTTGCTAAACATTCCAGTTTCTTCGGGGAGCCCGCTCGAGATAAATGCTCTTCAGCGCCTTTCCGCTGTTGTTCTTCAGATGTCCATCAGAGAAGGCTTTGGTTTGACTGTTTGCGAGGCTCTGTGGAAAGGAATTCCCGTTGTGGCGAGGAGGTCTTCGGGAATTTTGATGCAGATTATTCATGGAATAAACGGCTTTATCGTAAGAAATCCGCGAGGCGCGGCCTTCAGAATAAATCAATTGCTATCTATAAAGGGAATGAGAAACAGGATGAGCAAAG
>JALTEO010000202.1 GCA_027073875.1 Bacteroidales bacterium | reverse complement strand
AAAGTGCTTTCGATCTTGTCAGGGATATTTCACCCATCCTCCGTCAAATGGGTCTTGATGGTATTGAACTGATGCAAAAACTGGAAACCAAAGGCTATATCGACTTTGCCAGGGAAAGTCTGAGCATCTTTGATAATGTGGTGACACACTTCTCAGTGGAAGACGTCCGTAGCCTGGCCGACAATATCGTTACCATTCTGGAAACCGTTAAAAATCTCACCCAGCCCGATATGCTTGATGCCATAAATAATGGTTTGGTGGTTTATAAAAGCCTGGATGTAAACGATATTCCTGAATACTCTCTTTTCAAGGCCATGCGTGCTATGAATGCCCCTGAGCTTCGTAAAGGACTTGGATTTATGATCACATTCTTAAAAAATATTGCCATAGAATCAGAGAAAAATGCAAAAAATTAAAATGTTTCACTTAACAAATAATATTATGACAACAAAAACAATAGCAGGAGTAAACGTAGATGTTACCGAAGACGGTTACCTGACGGATGCATCCCAATGGACCGAAGAAGTTGCAAAGGAAATTGCAAAAGAAGAGGGAATTGAACTTACCGACAAACATTTCGAAGTAATCGAATATGTGAGAAATAAAGTAGCCGCCGGCGAGGGACTTACCATTCGTGGAATTGGCAAGTCGGGCGTGGTTGATGCCAAAACATTTTACAAGCTGTTTCCGGGCGCGCCATTGAAAAAAGCAACGAAAATTTCCGGTGTTCCCAAACCGGTTTCATGTATTTAAAACTACAGCCATGGATACGAAAGAGAAAAAACAACCACTAAAAAAAATCCTCCTGATCTGTTCAAAGGCAAATCTTGAAGATGTTTATGCTGCATTAGTAATGGCCAATGGTGCGGTAATGGAAGGCATCGAAACCAAAGTTTTCTTCACTTTTTTCGGATTAGATGCCATCACTAAAAAACAAATGAACAAATTGCATACTGCCACAGTCGGCAATCCTGGTATGCGTATGCCGGGAGGCCTGGCTTTCCCTACTTTGCTTGGGGCCTTACCCGGTGTTGAAGCCGGTGTAACGGCCATGATGAAAAAAGAAATGGACAAACTGGATATGCCGCCAGTGGATGAATTTCTTGAACTGATCGAAGCCGGAGGGGGTGAAATTTATGCCTGCAAACTGGCTGCCGATATGTTTAAACTAAAAAAGGAAGACTTCCACGAAACAGTAAAAGCCATTATTACTGTGGGCGACCTTTATGAGATGTGTGACGGTGAGGGTACACAAATCGTATTTACCTGATTTTCCATTTTGTTTTAATTTTGAAAAAACCTCGCCATTGGTGAGGTTTTTTTATTTTTGTCATTAATTGTATGGAAAAACAATCTACCAAGCCAAAAGTTGAAGAAGAAGAAAAAGTGATGTCGTTTTGGGATCACCTTGAAGAGTTGCGCGGACATATCTTCCGTTCGCTGATTGCTGTCCTTGTGTTGGCTATTCTGGCTTTTTTGAACCGTCACATTATTTTTGACACCATCATTCTCTCTCCCAGCAGCTCCCATTTTATTACTTATGTATGGTTGTGTAAACTGGGTCACCTTATTTCGGCGCCTTCCTTGTGCGTGGCCGATATGCACCTGAAGATCATTAACATTAAAATGTCGGGACAGTTTCTAACCCATATGTATATTTCGGCTGTAGCCGGATTTATTTTGGCTTTTCCTTATGTCCTTTGGGAGGTTTGGCGATTTGTTCAGCCGGCACTTCATAAAAATGAGAAAAAATATTCCAGGGGCGGCTTGTTGATCAGTACATCCTTATTTCTGACTGGTATTTTGTTTAGCTACTTCTTTATTGTTCCCATCACGGTTAACTTTTTGGGAACCTACTCGGTGAGTGGTGATGTGGCAAATCAGATTTCCCTAAATTCGTATATTAATACTGTTGTTTCGGTAACTTTTGCCGTTGGGCTTGTTTTTGAGATGCCCATTTTAATTTATTTCCTGACCCGTATCGGTGTGGTTACCCCTGATTTTATGAAGAAAAACCGCAAATACATGGTTGTGGTTCTGCTTACAGTTTCGGCCATTATTACGCCACCAGATATGTTTAGCCAAATGATGGTCTTTATCCCGCTTTGGGGTCTCTACGAAGTGAGTATCCTGGTTTCCAAACGGGTTTACAAAAAGAATCAGGAAGAGACTGGTTTGTGATGACTTGCCGGTTTTACTTTCTTCAGGCGCTTATTTCTATTGGCACTTTCCTGTAGCCTGTTTTTCTTCTTCCTTCAAAAATCGTTAATCTCCACCTGCCGGTGGACAGGCTTGTTCGGTATTTTTTTTTGATTTAAGAACAAGGAACGCTGATTTTAGATTTTAGAAGATGCTAATCCAGACATTCCAAACTTATTATCCTATTCCCATTCAATGGTAGCCGGCGGTTTGGAGCTGATGTCGTACACCACCCGGTTTACTCC
>JALTEO010000201.1 GCA_027073875.1 Bacteroidales bacterium | reverse complement strand
ATCACGAGACTTACGATTTTGCTTTTTATCCCGATTCGGAATATTATCCTATTGCTGTTGACCATTTTCCGTTCGATAAAGCATCGTCGGAATATCTTTACGGATTGAATTTCGTTAATCCCGAAAACGGTCCCGAATCCGAAGACGGCAGTGCTTACGACCCTGACCCTAACCATACGGATTTCCCTTCGTATAAGGAAAATGTGTATTATTACACTTATGGCAATACTGCTATTGTTGTACTGAATTCCAATTACTTGTATGCACCGTTTTTGTGGAAATACACTCAAACCGGCGGCAATATACACGGTTACATTATGGATAATCAATTGCAATGGTTGAAAGAAACTTTGCAAAAATTTGAGAAAGACGATAAGATTAAAAATGTGTTTGTAACCATACACACGCCACCGTTTCCAAATGGCGGACATTCGTATGACGATATGTGGTATTCGGGCGATAATTCGCACCGTCCTGTGATTGCAGGCAAACCCGTTGCCAAAGGCATCATTGAACGCCGCGATGAGTTTTTGGATATCATTATTAATCAGACGACTAAAGTCTGTGCTTTAATGACCGGCGACGAGCACAACTATAACCATTTACTCATCAATAACGATATGCCGCGGTATCCCAAAAATTGGGACAAGCCGAAATTGAAATTAAACCGTTCTATTATTCAGATAAACAATGGTGCAGCAGGAGCACCGTATTACGCACAGGAAAAATTGCCGTGGTCCAAGAATTGCAGCGGCTTTACCACGCAAAATGCTTTGGTGCTAATTACTGTCAATGGTGAGCATATTACTGCAGTGGTCAAAAACCCCGATACACTCGAAGAAGTAGACAGGTTTGTGATTAAATAATGCGTCATCCTGAACTTGGTTCAGGATCTATTGATAATAAAAAGTTACAGATTCCGAAATGAATTCGGAATGACAACTACTGTGAAAGAGATTATTACACTCCTTTCAGTAGCTCATAATGAACGAAAAAAGGTGTATGTGATTATCTAAAAGTTCTTATTGTTCAAAACTTATAAGTAATTTTTGCCATTGCAAAATAAGTAAACAATTTTTCTTTGTAAGTTTGTCGTCTTAATCTTGATTGATGAATATTGACGAATTAAAAACGAAGCTTTTAAATCCTGATGCTAAAGTGTTATTGCTATCGCACAAAAATCCTGATGGAGACACCATTGGAGCGGCGTTGGCATTGTATCATATATTTTCGCAAATGAATATAGCGACAAAATTATTGGTACCAAATGCTTTTCCCGATTTTTTGAAATGGATGCCCGGAGCTGAGAAATTTATAGTAGCAATGGAACACCAAAAAGATGCCAATCAGGCAATTGCAGAAGCCACACTGTTCTTCTTCGTAGATTTCAATAATTACGAGCGGATTGATTTTATCTCAAAAGAAGTTGGTAAAAATAATGCTCCGAAAGTTTTAATTGACCATCATCCCAATCCCGATTCTTTTTTTGATTTTGCAATGTCCGATGTTAAGGTTAGCTCTACTTCCGAATTAATTTATTCGTTTATTGAGAAAATGGAATTTCTTGATAAACTAAATAAACAGGTCGCAGAATGTCTATTTACGGGTATTATGACTGATACAGGATGTTTTTCGCATAATTCTTCAAGACCGGAGACATTTGAAACGACAGCTCACCTGCTGAAAACAGGTATTGATAAAAATAAAATTTACGACCGTGTTTATAATAATTTTTCTGAAAGCCGGATGCGTTTGTTGGGATATGCTCTATACGAAAAAATGGTAGTATTACCTAAATATCATACTGCGTATTTTAGTTTTTCTGCCGAAGAATTAAAAAAATTTAATTTTCAGTTGGGTGATGAAGAGGGAATGGTCAATTATCTGTTGGCAGTCAAAGGTGTATTGTTTACGATTATTATAATTGAGAAAAAAAGCTATGTCAAGATGTCGTTTCGTTCCAAAGGATTATTTCCTGCCAACTATATTGCCAAACGATATTTTCATGGTGGCGGACATTTGAATGCTGCCGGCGGAAAATCCTATAAATCATTGAAAGAAACCATTGAAAAATTACAAACAGTATTGAAAGATGACAAAACGATACAGAAATATTTTTAAAGCAGTTCTACTTGTCTTGTTACTTGTGGCGGTAATTTCTTGCAAACATATTACGCGAGGGAAAAAACAAGATAATGTATCTATGGCAAAATATGAAAAGCCGTTAGAAAATGTCAACAGATATTTAGTAAAAAAAGATAATGACCGCATTAAATCGTTTATTAGGCGTAAGAAATGGAAAATGAAACAAACCGGTACAGGACTTTGGTATCAAATTTACGAGAAAAGTAATGACACGCTAATGCCGAAGCTGGATGATATTGTTGAGTTAGCATATAAAGTATTTTTACTGGATGGTTCGTTGTGTTATTCATCGGATTCTACAGGAACCAAAAAATTTGCTGTTGGTCACGGGGGTGTAGAATCGGGACTGGAAGAAGGCATTTTGATGCTACATAAAGGCGATAAAGCCCGTTTTATTATGCCACCGTATTTAGCTCATGGCTTATTGGGCGACCAAAATAAAATCCCTGCCCGTAGCACTATCCTGTATGATGTTCAATTGTTGACAATAAACGGTAGATAAGAATGATTTTGTCAAGATTTAAAAATAGAATTATTTCGTTAAACAGAACTGCCATTTACAACAAAATTACCAATCACAATAAACTTGTCATTCCGAACTTGCCTGCCCTCAAAATGTTTCCGCCATTCCGAACTTGGTTCGGAATTTGTTTCTTTTCAGGGTTTCGGAATCTATACTTGATTACTCTTTTTCTCGTTCTTTTCTCCGCTTGCAAAAAACAAGAGATTTTCCCCGGCTATCGCGAAATAAACGGAAATTATTATGCCTTAGTTGGTGTTGGAGATAAAATGGTAAAACCGCATATTAACGATTTGATAGTAGCCGATTTAAAATATATGACACTTCATGATTCCGTGTTCTTTTCGGGTGTTAGAAAGTTTAAACTAACCATACCCGATTATCCGGGCTCTATTGATGAAATGTTTATCCGGTTTTCTCAAGGTGATAGTGCTTTGATGATTGTAGACACAAAACGATTCTTTGAAAAAGACCTGCAAATAGATGTACCTGAATTTCTTAAGTCACAACGGTTTTTTAAAATTCAATGCCGTATTGTAAAAGTGGAAAGCCGGAAACAATATTTAGAAGAGAAAACCCGTTTTCTCTCTTGGCTTGTTGGTCAAAAGCAGTTTGAAAAAGCCAATTTGGAAATTTTCCTGAATATGTTGACAAAATACGAAAAGAAAAAAGATTTATATAAAGTGGACTTAATTAATGGCGAAGGTGATTTTGTTAAGGTAGGTGATACGCTGGTTGTCAATTACGAAGGTCATTTCTTAGATGGGAAAATGTTTGATTCTACTTGGAAGCGGAATCAACCTTTTGAATTTGTTTACGGGACAGAAATGCAAGTTATTCAAGGATTGGAAATCGCCTTACGGACAATGAAAGAAAAAGAACGAGCACTGTTTGTGATGCCTTCGGAAATGGCTTTTGGCGAAAAAGGGTCATCAACACGAATTGTGCCACCATATACACCTGTGGTTTTTGAGGTGGAAATAGAAAAAATTAATTAAAAATGAAGAATAGAATTTTTTATTTTGCAATTACCGGTTTAATGATAGGTTTTCTTGCCTGTCAGCATAATGATAAGTTTGAAATGATTAACGGCATTAAGAGTCATTATTTTGTCAGGAATCCCAATGGACAGAAACTGAAAGTAGGAGATGTATTGGAGATGAGTTTGAAATACACAACAATGGACGATTCCGTCATTTTTGATTCTAAAGAAATACCGTGTTTTAAGATGCGTTTACATCACTCATCTGCTGATATTCCTACTATTGATGATGCTTTGGCAGGGATGCATGTCGGCGATTCCGCATTATTCTTGGTTAATGCCGAATCATTTTATGTGATTACCAAACGCGGGGCATTGCCTAAAAATTTTCATCAAAATGATATGTTGAAGTTTTTCGTAAAAATCAAGAAAGTGTTGACACTTGATAATTACCGGAATCAGTTGGAAGAACAAAATCATTCATCGGCAGAGATGGAAGAATCTTTGTTAAAACGCTATTTATTACATGGAAATATTAAGGTGAAGCCAACAGCAGACGGACTTTATTATATTGAAACTAAAAAAGGAACCGGCGAAAAACCACAACCGGGTGATATGATTACCGTGAATTATACAGGAACATTTATTGACGGAAAACCCTTTGATTCTTCTTTGGAAAGAGGAGAGCCATTTTCGTTTAAATTTGGTGTAGGTGATGTTATTCCCGGCTGGGACGAAGGTATTGCTATGATGCGAAAAGGCGGAAAAGCTCAACTGATAATTCCGTCAAATTTAGCTTATGGCAGCAAAGGACAAGGACCTATTCCACCATATTCAACACTTATCTTCGATATTGAACTGCTTGACATTCAGAAATGAAACACCTAATTAATAATTACAAATTACGAATGAAAAAACGAGACTTTACAAACTTTATGACCTCAACCTTAACCTTAACCTCAACCTATGAACAACAACTTACGAACAACATACCGCCAAACTAAAAACCAAACTCTTAATAATTACGAACTATGAACTACAAATTATGCACTACGAACTTTACAAACTTTGAAATATTAATCTAAAAAAACACAACCAAATGAAAAAAATGTTATTACTTGCGGGTCTTTTATTTTTAAACTTATTAATAATGGCTCAAGACGATTTTAAGACAACACCATCGGGACTAAAATACAAGATTTTAGAACACGGAAAAGGTAAACAAGCTACTGCCGGTAGTATTGTTTCGGTACATTATACCGGAAAATTTTTGAACGATACGGTTTTTGACAGTTCCTATAAACGAGGCAAACCTATTGAATTTACGCTTGGTCAAGGACAAGTAATTAAAGGATGGGACGAAGGCATTGCTCTCTTGCATGTGGGAGATAAAGCTGAATTTCTAATTCCGCCTGAGTTGGGCTATGGTAACCGTCAGGTAGGACCTATTCCTGCCAATTCTACCCTTAAATTTGAGGTAGAACTTATGGCTGTAAAAGACCCGATTGTGGTAAAAGAATATGATGTAAAAGGTAAAGATACCATTACAACAGCCAGCGGTTTGAAATATATCATTGTAAAAAAACCTAAAAAAGATGCAGTAGCTGCCAAGCCAGGACATAAGGTGCAAGTGCATTATTCGGGTTATCTGACTGACGGAAAAATGTTCGATTCCTCAGTTAAACGCAACCAACCTTTTGAATTTCCTCTTGGAGCAGGAAGGGTTATCAAAGGTTGGGACGAAGGTGTGGCATTGATGAAAGAAGGCGAAAAATGCCGTTTTATCATTCCTTATCAACTAGCTTACGGTGAACGCGGTTATCCGGGTGCCATTCCACCAAAAGCAACTTTAATTTTTGATGTGGAATTATTGAAGGTGTTCTAATTGTTTATACTGGTTCTTGACAGGTTTTCAAATGCAAAGCTTCTTAGAACCAGTTATGCTCGAAAGAAATCAATATATATATTTGTAAATCTGATTTCTTTCGGTATAAATGCATGCTTTTTTAGATTTTCAATCCGAAAGGAAAATGAAATGACTTAGTATATACAAAATGAAAGAGATAAGAGCTATTTCTATTATTACGGCATCATTTAAATGTACCTATCCAAAATTGCTTCTTATCTCCTCCCATTTTAATTCCTAAAATACAAAATTAGAAATAAATGGATTCTTTTTTATTTTGCAAACATACGAGTCTAAATAAATTTTTAATGTTTGGACTATCTTGAAAGTGTAATCGGTATTATTCCGTACTTCGTTGGTTGAGATACCCGCCTGTGCGGGTATGTACTACGGGTGCTTCGTAGAAAAAATACCAGCTTTCCGGACAAGTTTGAGGACAAAAAAAAGCAGAATAGAGATATTTCACTTCGCTCAATATGACAAATAGTTCTGGTTTAAAATGTCTCTGGTTTTGTTTTGTCATTCTGAACGAAGTGAAGAATCTCATCAAACTAATCCGTTTATTGCGACGAAACAATCTCATAACAAAAACAGATTGCTTCGCTAACGCTCGCAATGACACTCTTATTTTTGTTGTTACTTTTTCACCAACGCCAGTAAAATCTCTACCGGATGTTTTGCCTGCCTGCCGGTGCCATCTTTAATCTGGTGACGGCAACTGGTTCCGGGAGCAGCGACAATGGTTTCTGCCGGCTGTGCATTTACGGCAGGGAATAAATCCAAGTTCCCGATTTTCATTGAAAGGGCATAATGTTCTTTCTCAAAGCCAAACGAACCAGCCATACCACAACAACCGGATTTTACTTCTTCTACTACTGTCCCTCTGGGCAAATCCAATAAGGCGACTGTTTTTTTCGGGTCGCTCAGTGCTTTTTGATAGCAATGGGTATGCACCAATATTTTTTGTTCCGATGCCGTAAAATCGTCTGCCGAAATATTGCCTTTTTGCATCTCGGCATACAGAAATTCATCTATGGTAAAGCTGTTTTTTGCCAGTCTTTGTGCGGCAAGTTTATCATCAGCCAAATCAACATATTCGTCGCGGAAAGTCAGGATTGCCGACGGCTCAATACCCACAAGCGGCGTGGTTGCATCTACTACGGCATTGAGCAATGTGATGTTGGTATTAACTATCTTTTTAGCCATTCGCACAAACCCTTTCGATAAATAAGTCCTGCCACTGGACAAATGAAACGGGAAATTAACACTATAACCCAACCGCACCAACAACTTTATTGCCGCAATACCAACGGTAACATCTTGATAATTAGTAAATTCATCCACAAAAAAGTTAACAGTGGCTTTGGGCTCACCTTTCGGGAAATTTTCAAGAAAATAGTCCGTGTAATTTTTGTCAATCCATTTTCGCAACGATATTTTGTATAGCCGCGGCAACTGTCGTTGCGGAGCAAATCCTAGCATCTTTTTTATAAGGTAACCGGTCAATTTATTGGTTACAAAAAAGTTATATACTGCAGGAAATGCCATTCCCAATCGGTTAATTTTTTCAATATTGGCAATCAAACGGCTTTTCAGCGGGATACCAAATTTGTCATACGACATTTGTAACAATTCGGCTTTCATTTTGGTAATATCCACCGTTGAAGGACACTCCGACTTACACGCCTTGCACGAGAGACACGATGAATACATTTTCCAGATTTCGTAAAACCCACCTTTTGTAAGCCGGTCTTTTTCTTTAGTCAGGTATTCCCTCACAATGTTTGCCCGTGCCCGTGTGGTATGGTCTTCGCGTCCTGTTGCCTTATAGGACGGACACATCACTCCACCGGCTTCGGGGAACCGCCGGCAATCGCCGGAACCATTACACCGTTCTGCCGCCCGTAAAATTCCATCACTTTCCTGAAAATCAAAAACCGTTGAAATTGAAATTTCTGCTTGCCACGAATCGTAACGCAAACCCGTTTCCATTGGCAAAAAACCCGTTTTTTTATGCGGATTGAACAGCCCGTCTTTATCCCACAACCGTTTAATGTCAATAAAAACCTGATACAGGGTTTCACCCAACATCAGCGGAATAAATTCCGACCGTAACCGCCCGTCACCGTGTTCCCCACTCAAAGAGCCGTTATATTTTTTTACAATTTTGGCAACCGACAAAGCCACTTCCTTCATCATCGATACATCGGAAGCTTTTTTCAGATTCAATACCGGTCGCAAGTGCAACTCCCCCGCCCCAATATGTGCGTAATAGATGCACGATAAGTTTTTGCTGTTCAGGTAGGTATCAATTTCTTTTACATACTCACCAAGCCGTGTGGGTGGAATTGCCGTATCTTCGATAAAACCGACAGGTTTGGCATCGCCTTTCATATTGTAAAGCACACCGAGACCGGCTTTTCGCAGGTTCCAGATTTTGGGAATGTCACTACCTTTTAAAATATTAAATCCGTCACCGAGATTCCTATCTTTCAATGTTTTAATAATTTCGTTTGTCAAAGCATTTAAACGAATATGGTCATCATCGGCAATTTCGGTTATCAATACGGCTTTCGGATTGCCCTGAATCAGTTGACGGTTTTGCTTTTG
>JALTEO010000200.1 GCA_027073875.1 Bacteroidales bacterium | reverse complement strand
GGACGAAAACCTAACCCGTCGAATACATAATCGGTAGAGATATGAATCAATTTTGCATTGTGTTGTTCCGCCTGTTTAAGCAAATTCAACGGAGCCATAGCATTCAGCAAATGAGCTGTTTCCGTATCGGTTTCGGCTTTGTCAACAGCGGTATATGCCGCACAATTTACAATATAATCTACTGTATTTTCCTGAAAAAACGAGTCTAATGCGTCAAGCGAAGTAATATCTAGTTCGTCCACATCAGTAAAAATAAAAGACAGGTCTTTATTCTTTTTTGACAATTGCTTTATGGCTGTGCCAAGTTGTCCGTTGGCTCCGGTAACAAGAATATGTTTCATGTATTTATTTTTTTACAGTCTTCAGTTAACAGTCCTCAGTCCTCAGTTCTCAGTTCTCAGTTCTCAGTCTCCAGACAGTAGTCGATAATTAATATTATGTTTCAAAGGTATCATATTCTATTTGAATTTTTCAGGATTATTCATCATAAAATTTAATAATTTTCCAATTTCTTCTGATTTAGTTAGCAAATCAGTATATTTCTCTTTGCTGATAAATCCTAGTGATAAAGCAAAATCTAACCAAATTTGTGTTTCTGTATTTTCTGCATCTGAGTCACTTAACTTACTAATAAAATGTTTCGGATATTTCCGTTTTCTATATGCTTCGCCTATGTTTGCACATACTGACCTCGAAGATCTTCGTATTTGATCAATTAAAGAAAACTTTTCTTCACTTGGGAAACTTTTCGTTAAATCATAAATCTCCATTGCTAAACTAAAAGACTTTTGATATGCTTGTAATTCTCTAAATCCTGATTTGGAGTTAATCATTTTTTATATTTGGTTTATAGTTTTCAGTCCTCAGTCGGCAGTTCATAGTTAATATTAAAAATTCATTTCTGCATTTTCAAAAGTTGACATATCCTTATCCTTGTGTGAAACCAATATGTCATCAGGATTTATTTTCCAATCAATGTTCAGCGTTTTGTCGTTATAGATAATACCCCGTTCCGATGCTTTATTGTAATAATTATCACATTTGTACATTACCAAAGCCGTTTCGCTTAATACTGAAAATCCGTGAGCAAAACCTTTAGGTAAAAGAAATTGCAAAAAGTTTTCGTTGCTTAATTCCACGCCAAACCATTGTCCGAATGTAGGTGAGTTTTTGCGAATATCTACAGCCACATCAAATATTCGTCCTTGTAATACCCTAACCAATTTTGTTTGTGCGTAGGGTTCCAACTGATAATGTAATCCGCGGATAACCCCGTATTTTGAAAACGATTGGTTGTCTTGTATAAATTTCATCAGTACACCATTTTGCACAAAGCGATTTTCGTTGTAGCTTTCAAAAAAATAACCGCGGTCATCTTTAAATACATCAGGTTTTATTATCAGTAATCCTTCTATTGGTGTTTTTTGAACTTCCATAAGCTATTGTTCGTTGGCAATTCGTAAAAGATATTGGCCGTAAGTACTTTTACCTAAATCTTTACCAAGTTTGATGAGTTGCTCACGCGAGATAAAACCGCGTTTGTAGGCAATTTCTTCGATACAGGAGATTTTCAATCCTTGCCGCTCTTCCATACTGGCAATAAAATTGGATGCCTGCAACAAACTTTGTTGTGTGCCGGTATCAAGCCAAGCAATGCCGCGTCCCAACAGTTGAACTTTTAGCGTACTTTCTTCCATATATAAACGGTTTAAATCCGTTATCTCCAATTCCCCGCGGGCAGAAGGTTTCAGTTTTTTAGCTTTTTCCACTACTGTATTGTCGTAGTAATAAAGTCCCGTAACAGCATAATTGGATTTTGGCTTTGCCGGTTTTTCTTCCAGACTTAGCACATTGTGGTCTTTGTCCATTTCTACAACGCCATAGCGTTCGGGGTCATTGACATAATAACCGAAAACAACAGCACCTTTTTGCACCTTTGATGCTTCAACCAATTTTTCCGGTAAGCCGTGACCATAAAAAATATTATCGCCTAAAATCAGGCAACAAGTATCATCACCGATAAAGTCTTCACCAATCAAAAATGCTTGTGCCAGTCCATCGGGGGAGGGCTGAATGGCATATTTAATCTGTAGTCCTATTTGACTGCCATCGCCTAACAAGTCTTTGTAAAATGGAATATCCCTTGGTGTTGAGATAATCAATATTTCCCGGATATTTGACAACATCAACATTGACAACGGATAATAAATCATCGGCTTGTCATATACCGGAATGATTTGTTTGGAAATGGATTTTGTGATGGGGTAAAGCCTTGTTCCTGAGCCGCCTGCTAATATTATTCCTTTCATTTTTTTCTGTTTTGTTATACTTTTTTACAACCTCCTCTATCCTCCTTTATTAAGAGGGAGGGAAGAGTATTTTATTTTCAAGTTTTTATCATTTTTTGGTACTGTCCTAAAAAAATTGACACATTTTGATACAAATATAATCCATTGTTAACAAC
>JALTEO010000199.1 GCA_027073875.1 Bacteroidales bacterium | reverse complement strand
CATAAAATGTCGCTCCTACGGAGCTATTTCCCGTGTTTGTTTTTTCTACAAACATAACGCACCTATGGTGCTTAATAATGTTTAAGTTTATATTTTTTTATTCGTAATTTGTACCCAATAAAGTTCGTAAAGTTCTTAAAGTTAAAAGTTCATATTATTCCATTATTCTTCTGTTTTATTGTCCCATTACCGCATTAGCAAATTAACACATTTTTCATTCGTAATTCGTAATTAATAATTCGTAATTAATAATTGGTAATGAGTGTTTCATCTGTTTATTTTTTACATAAATTAATATTTCTTATTTGAATTCGGGTTATTACCTTCCGTCATCATCTTTTCCAACTCTTTTATTTCGTCACGCAGATGTGCCGCTTTCACAAAATCTTGGTCTTTTGCCGCTTTCTTCATTTCTGCAGCGGCTTTGTCAATCGCTTTTTGCAGGGCTTTAGCCGACATATATGCAACAACGGGGTCGGCAGCTACAGAGGTTTTTTCCGGTTCTACATATCCTTTTCCGGTTTGTAGTGATTGATGAAGTGCTTTTTTAATAGATGTCGGTGTAATACCGTGCTCGGCATTGTATTTCAGCTGTTTCTCGCGACGACGGTTAGTTTCATCAATCGTGCGTTGCATAGAACCGGTAATTTTATCGGCATACATTATTACTTTACCGTTAAGATTGCGAGCTGCCCTTCCTGCTGTCTGTGTCAGCGACCGCTCGGAACGCAAAAAACCTTCCTTATCGGCATCCAGAATTGCCACCAACGAAACCTCAGGTAAGTCCAATCCCTCACGCAATAAATTGACACCTACCAACACATCAATAAGTCCTTCGCGGAGTCGCTCCATAATATTTACCCGTTCCAGTGTTTCTACATCAGAATGAATATACTGGCACTTTATTCCCATATCTGCCAAATAGTTATTCAGTTCTTCTGCCATCCGTTTGGTGAGTGTCGTAACTAAAATCCGTTCATTTTTTGTTATCCGTTCATTGATTTCCGCCATCAAATCATCAATCTGATTGAGCGTTGGACGAACATCAATAACGGGGTCTAATAGTCCCGTAGGTCTTACCACTTGGTCAACCACTATACCATTGGTTTTTTGCAGTTCGTAATCGGCAGGTGTGGCACTAACATATACCGTTTGGTGCGTTAGTGCTTCGAACTCTTCAAATTTTAACGGACGATTATCAATGGCGGCAGGTAAGCGAAAACCGTATTCCACCAAATTGATTTTCCGTGAATGATCACCGCCATACATCGCTCTTATTTGCGGCAGTGTAACATGACTTTCATCAATAATGGTCAAGAAATTATCAGGGAAATAATCCAATAAACAAAACGGACGACTACCTGGTTTTCTGCCGTCGAAATACCGCGAATAATTCTCAATGCCGGAACAATAGCCCAATTCCTTTATCATCTCCATATCAAAATTAACCCGTTCTTGTATTCGCTTGGCTTCCTGCATTTTTCCTTGTTCTCGAAAATAAGCAACTTGCAATGCTAAGTCGTTTTGTATTTCCGTAATTGCCTTATTGATACGGTCTTGTGTCGTAACAAATATGCTGGCAGGATAAATAAATATTTGTGCCAAATTTTTCAGCGTAGTTCCGTGACGAGGTTCTACAATGGAAATACTTTCAATCTCGGTATCCCAAAAAACGACACGGACAATAAATTCTTCATAAGGAATCAGGATATCTACCGTATCGCCACGAACACGGAACGAACCGCGTTGTAACTCATCTTCTGTACGAAAATACAATCCCGACACCAGCTTTCGCAAAAAAACATTCCGGTCTATATTTTGCCCAACACGAATATGCACGGTATTTGCCTTAAAATCTTCCGGATTGCCAATACCGTACAGGCACGACACCGACGATACAACAATAACATCGCTCCTGCCAGAGAGTAATGACGAAGTAGTTGATAGTCGCAGTTTTTCAATCTCATCATTAATGGACAAATCTTTTTCGATATAGGTATCTGTTACGGGAATATATGCTTCCGGCTGGTAATAATCGTAATACGACACAAAATATTCCACGGCATTTTCAGGGAAAAATTGCTTAAACTCATTATAGAGCTGTGCTGCCAAAGTCTTATTATGACTTAAAATCAGTGTAGGACGATTCAAGTTGGCAATGACATTTGCCATTGTAAAAGTCTTTCCCGAACCGGTTACGCCAAGCAGCGTTTGAAATTTCTCGCCTGCCAAAATTCCTTTTGTGAGCGTTTCAATAGCTTGCGGTTGGTCGCCGGTGGGTTTAAATGGAGATACTAACTTGAAAGTCATTTTGCAAAATTAGGCGTTTTAATCCGGAAAATCCACAGAATTCCATCCTTATTAGTTAAAAAAATTAGACTATTCTGTTTCTTTGGATATTTCTAAATCAGCTTGTCCCGAACTTACCTGTCTTTGAGGTCATTCCGAATTTATTTCGGAATCTTTGTG
>JALTEO010000198.1 GCA_027073875.1 Bacteroidales bacterium | reverse complement strand
TAACCTGAGTTCGATATAAGAAATACTCACAGCTTTTTGATATTTTTCTTAGGCGAGTCATATTTTTGATGCACTATCGGGATAATGCGAAAAGATATGAGGAAGTATAAGGAAAATATCATAAAGCCCTATAGGGAAAGCAAATAGAAAAAATCTTTTAAAAAGAAATCTTTTGTAATAACCCATTATGACTGCAAGATTCCTTTTCAAAATCTTAATCCCTATTTGTTTTCTGTGATTCATTTATTATGTCGAACTCAGGTTACTATTAAGAAATACCAACAAATTTGGGATTTTACAAAACCCCGGATTTGGGTATTTCTAAATCGGGATTTCCCGCTTTGTCCTCCCTTTATTCATCGTATATTCATTACATTCTTGTATGAATAAAGCGGGTTAAATACAGAGACAATTCATTAACAAAACGAGATGCGTATTTAGGTCTGGTTTCTACATAAATAATATCATTTACATGCCAAACCAAGTTAGCTTTTTTCAAATCATCTATGGGAGTAATAAATCCAGAATGACAAAATCAGAAGTTTTTCAAAGGTTTCACTAAATAATTCACGGAAATAGTCATTTTTATTGTAAACAAAAAAAACCACTGCAAAAATGCAGTGGTTTTTTATAAAAATCCTTAGCAAAAGTTATTCAATAACCACTTTCTTAACGCCTGAAAGTTTATTTCCTCTTATATGAACAAAATATATTCCTTTATCGAAATTCGACAAATCAATAACATTGTGCATATCGTTTGTTTGTTTCGAGTAAATAACCTGTCCGCTAATTGTTAAGACTTCAATTTGAGCGTTATCAGCATTTTGCAGGTCAATAACAAACTGTCCATTATTTGGATTTGGATAAATAGAAACACCTGACAATTCATTTTCGTAAATTCCTGTACACTCACTTACAACAATTGTATCAGTTGCTTCACAGTCGTTAGAATCATAAACCTGAACAAAATAGGTTCCGTAATCAGTAACATGATAGGTCTGATTGGTACTGCCATCTTGCCATAAATAACTATCAAATTCTGCACCTGCGTCTAAAACAACAGTATCAGGTCGCGAAGTACAAATATCAGATCCTAAATCAACTACCGGCTGATAATGATTAAGTGTGAAAAACGCAGAATCATTTACATTCACATAATCATCAAAATAGTTAAACCAAAGACCTGCATCGTAATAACCTAAAGCAGACGCATCAACTGTTTGTGAAAATATAAATAATACAGTATCACCGGGATTTAGGTCTGCATCCAGCACCATCGTATCGGCAACAACAGAATTATTATTTAACTGATACCATCCAAAAATGGTGTCACCTGCAGCAATAGACATACCACCGACATTAGTCAATTCAATCATTACCGTATCTGTGGCAGAAAAATCACAATCGGCAATGGTATCTCCGGTTTGAATGTCGGCAATAGCAATATCCCATAAACAAATGCTATCTAAAGCACCGGGAGATGCATATACATCCACACCATTAATTACACCAACATAACTGTTAGAAACATTCCAGTTAGCCGGATTATTTGCATCTAAACCAATATTTTGATCACAGAAAACCAAAGAAGGTCCATGACCATCGGGTTGTGTAGGCCATCCATTACCGTCATCAAAGGAAACAGAGTAAATTGAAGTACCCCATGAGGTATTTAATGTAATTGTTTCTCCGCCATTTGACAAAGCACCTCCATCCCATTGGATAGCACCTGAATAACTAAAGAAATTAGCCATTACGGAAGAATCTATTGCTGAAACAAAAAATTCGCCCGGAAGCACCATTAAATCAGGTAAAGTATCATTAACACCTTGAGAATAATAATATCCATTAACATTTACAGCATCTTCTCCATAATTATACCATTCAATAAATTCTGTAGAATCACTTCCACCTTCAGGTCCATTATAATTAATTTCGGTAATAGCTAAATCAACATCACCTTCGCGAATGGTAAAATCATCAAAGGCAAAACCATCATACTGGGTAATTCCATCAGAGGCAAATACAATTCTAAATTTAACTGATGGTTGACCTGCCAACCCCAATAATAAATGTTTGGCTTCTACCCAACCATTTGTCCCATTAGCACCGTTACCTCCCCAGCCATCACTTGACAATGAGCTTATTGAAGACATATTATACCAATTAACCCAATCTCCCATATTTCCAACACTATTCCATGTTGCTCCGCCGTCAATTGAATAATCTAATCTGGCACCATCATTATTCATAGAACCATTACAATCAGATTCTACCCAATAATTAAATTGAACCAATGGGTTATGTAAGGTTGAAAAATCAAAACAAGGACTCTCAACATAAGAATTTTCGTTTGCATTGTAATTGCCTGTTAAATTTGTCTCCCAAACATTAGAACCTGATGCAGCAGAATTAATAGTAGAACCTGCAGGTGTTCCTAATTGCCAAGAAGAAGCAGTTCCATCTGCATGCCAGAATTGTTCTCCTTCAAAATCCTGAATATATGGATATGAAGAAATAACAGGTATTGAAGTTACAGGATCGCCGGTAATGGTATCATTAGCAGAATCGCCATCACCATTTAAAATAACAGCTCCCATAATATTGTAAGTCCCCGGCGTTGAAAAATCGGCAAGTGTTGTAAATTTATAAATTAATGTATCATTCGGATTTATTGTTGTTGATATATTTTCCGGTGTAATCCATGTTGCACCACCATCAATTGAATAAGTTGCAGAATATGAATTTTGTGCATTTGTTCCTGTATTAACAATTGATATTTTAATCGTATCTGTAGTCATTCCACAATGAGATGCAGGGCCATAAACATCGTAAGCCATCAAATCATTAGCAATGATTTTTTTTACTACGATATCGTCCACATTTGGGTTAGAGCTCTCTCCCATACTCATAACACTTGTTCCTTTGAATGAAATATAAAGTGTATCTTCTCCTGCATAAGCTGATAGGTTTACAAACTGTTCTGTCCAAGGATCAACAGTGGCATCGGTTGTATCAACAGCTGTATAATTTGTACCATCGGTAGAAACTAAAACTTGGATTTGCTCGCTACCGCCACCATCCCAATACCAGTATGACAGAATGATACTATCTCCGGATGCGGTAGAACTTAAATCGATTAGTGGTGTAATTATCTCTGCAGTTGTTCCGGCTTGAGCATCAGTATTATTGAACATTGCAGTAGAATCTCCCGAATGAGCAGCACCCGGTCCATTATTCGTACCGTCATCAATAGACCAAACAGTTGCATCTGTTACAGTCCATCCTGCGGAGAATCCGTTTTCGAAACCCTCAGAAAAAAATGTTTGAGAATTTCCGTTTAGAGCAATACCTAAAAACAAGGTAATAACTCCAAGGTTAAAAATAATCTTTCTCATAAGCATAAATTTAAATTAAACAAAACTTTTATCAAATGACGCACTTTTTTTTGAAATAGTTGCAAAAAAACTCTTTTTTTTTACGAATCTGCCAAAAATTTTTCAACATCCAACGCCGCCATACATCCTGAACCCGCAGCTGTAATAGCTTGGCGATAAATTGGATCTTGTACATCGCCTGCGGCAAAAACACCGGGAATATTAGTTTTAGATGTTCCGGGAATAGTTTTTATGTACCCAACCTCATCGGTTTCTACCCACGGTTTAAATATTTTTGATTGCGGTTCGTGTCCTATTCCCATAAAAAAACCGGAAACTTTAATATCAACCTCTTCTTTTCCCTGTTTAATTAATTTGAGTCCCTGAACACCTTCATCGTTACCATAAACTTCTTTGGTTACATGCTCGAATAAGATTTCAATATTCGGGGTGTTTTTTATCCGTTCTTGCATTGCTTTTGATGCACGCAAATAAGGTTTTCGCACAATTAAATAAAGTTTTTTTGCTAATCCTGCCAAATACGAAGCCTCTTCGCAAGCAGTATCACCACCACCAACAACTGCCACATCTAATCCTTTATAAAAAAATCCGTCGCAAGTAGCACACGCCGAAACACCTCGTCCTTTAAATGCTTTTACGGATTCCAAATCAAGATATTTTGCCGTAGCTCCGGTAGCAATAATTACAGCATCTGCTTCAAGTTTTTTCTTCTCATCCACAATTACAGTAAATGGGTGTTTCGAGAAATCAACTGAAGTAATAATACCCCAACGGATATCAGTGCCGTATTTTTTTGCTTGTGCTTCTAAATCTTCCATTAAAACAGGACCGGTAACACCATCGGGATAGCCCGGGAAATTCTCCACTTCGGTCGTTGTTGTTAATTGTCCACCGGGCTCCAGTCCTTGATATAATACCGGCTTAAGGTTAGCTCTTGCGGCATAAATTCCTGCTGTATAACCGGCAGGTCCCGATCCAATAATTAAGACATTCACTTTTTCTGCTTCCTGACTAATGTTTTCAGAAGCTTTGTCTTTGTTTTCATCTAAATTTCCTATAGAACCAAATGTAATTGCCATATTCTTTCTTATTTTAATTTATTTAACAATTAAGTTATTATTATGTTCATTTTATTTTTTAAGAATATCCGGTGTAATATGAACGGTATCAAGATATACACCATAACCACCCCATACACCCAATGCTCCACCTTCGATATTAGAAACCGGGGTTACCGGATTAGCAAAAGGATTACCATCAGATTGCTGTTGACGCTCCATGGTTTCCCAAAAGACATAATTAGCATGATCAATAGTTGTAAATTTCACAATAACAGTTTCGCCCATTACAAAATAATACCGTTTTACCCCCAAAGAATCCAAACCATTATCATCGTATAAATCATCTTGAAGGACATCTCTCCCTCGATAAATTGAAAATTCTACCGGTTGTCCGTTGAATAGTTCGTCATCCATTACTGAAATATTAGGATGAACAAAACGAGCATCTTTTCCAAGTGTCTTTGTATAAATACGATAGGCATTTCCCATCGTATCCGGATCGTGAGCATAAAACCACAAAAAGCCCAAAGTGTCCACACTGGCATCCGGATCGGGATAAAATCTTACGCTATCAATAGGTACCGGTTGTAAAATACTAGTTGTTGCCGTATATTTTTTATCATCTACCCACACTGTTAAATTGTAAGTTTTCCCCACCTCACCGACAAATTTATGCCCAAAATAATACGGACCCATATTTACTAAAGTATCCGTTTCCGTTCCGTTTGACACATATACTTTGGCATCGGTTATCTGCATTTGAGAGAATGTATTGCTATCCACAGGGTCAAAATAACCTTGACTCCGTGTTATCAGAACATACGGGTTTTGATTTTGCTCAATGTAGCCCTCAATTACCACCTTAGATTTATATGAAGGTAAATCTACCGATATTTCTTTTTTACATCCTGCAAAAAGAAAAATTATACCAAAAAAAATCAGATTTGCTAATATATAGGTTGATTTCTTTCGAGTATAACCGGCTCTAAGAAGCGTTTGCATTTGCAAACCTGTCAAGAACCAGTATAAAGGCAATATGTATATCAATCGCTTCATATCAAAAATTAAAGTTCCAAGTAATTGATGGCAACACAGGAAATAATGACACCTGATATGCTGCCGTGGTTAAATCGCCTTGTTGAATTGTACCTTCGGTATCAAAATATATAAAATACGGATTCTTCCGGTTGTAAACATTGTAGATTGAGAAATTCCATGACGAATGGAACCGTTTCTCAGGATGTCTTTTCGGCTCCCAATTCACTGAAATATCCATACGGTGATATGGTGTCATACGATACGAGTTTCGTGGCATATACTCAACAACAATCGTATTATCAATTAGATATCTTCCAATAGGCAATGTTAATGAATTTCCTGTGGCATAAATAAATACAGCTGATACGGATAACTTTTTATTTACTTTGTAATTTGCTACTACCGATAAGTCATGCCGGCGATCGTATTTTGCAGGGAAAGGTTCGCCCATATTGATTTCAGGGAAAACTTTAGTCGTCTTTGAAAGTGTATAACCTATCCAACCGGTAAGTTTCCCGAAATTTTTCTTAACAAACAATTCCACGCCATAAGAAGTTCCCGACCCGAAAGTCAAATTTTCATCTTCGTTCTTATCTATATTATCTCCGGGCATTGTTCCATCTTTGTAAGCTATCTGGTTTTTCATATCTTTGTAATACAATTCCACGGAAGTCTCCACCGAATTATCTTTAAAATTACGAAAATATCCTAAAGAATATTGTGTCCCGAATTGCGGTTTTACCAGCGTAGAACTTGGTATCCACAAATCCGTAGGCAGAGACACCGACGACAATGAAGCCAAGTGAATATATTGATAGTTTTGAGTGTAAGATGCTTTTACAGAAGATTTTGAATTCAATGTATACCGCAATGATGCCCTCGGTTCCACACGCCAATAGGTTACTACATTTTCCCATGGTTTATAAATAATGGAATCGGTAACATTTCCCAAATCATCTGAGATGTATCGTTTGAACGGTCCTATCTGCTGAAACATCGTGGGGCGAACACCCAAATTAATTTTTAATTTCTCATTTATTTCAAAATCATCACTCAAATATGTAGCTACATCATTAGCTAACTCCGGCTTAACATCCCCAAAATTAAAATGGGTTTCGCCCATTCGTGCCGTTACACTGCTGGGACGAAAATTATGATAAATGTAATGTGCTCCAAATTGTATTTTATGTAATACACCGGGCATATAAGTAAAATCTACCTTTCCGCTATAATCGGTAATTCCCGAATAAAGTTGAAATTCAAAATCCGATTGTGTCGATTCAAAAGCAAAATTATAATCCGTATAAACCAAAGAAGCATTCATAAACAATTTCTGACTAAACAAATGATTCCAGCGCAACGAAGTGGTTGTGTTGCCCCAAGGAATTTTAGTATTAAATCCTGCTTTGTTATCATTAAATGAAAATACATCGCGTCCGAAATAACCACTTAAAAACAAGCGGTTCTTATCAGAGAAACGATAATTTATTTTTGCATTCAAATCATAAAAATAATAGCCGGAACCTTTCATCTTTGCTGTTTTTTTTATAAACGGGTTTATTAAAATATCAGCATAGGTACGGCGACCGGAAACAATAAACGAACAAGTATCTTTTTTTATTGGTCCTTGAACGGTAAGCCGCGAAGATATTAGTCCCAAACCGCCATCTACCTGATATTTTTCCATATTACCTTCTTTCATCGTAATATCCAACACCGACGACAAACGACCACCATATTTTGCAGGCATTCCGCCTTTTATTAAATTGACATCTCTAACGGCATCGGCATTAAAAACAGAAAAGAAGCCAAACAAATGCGAGGCATTATACACCGTGGCATCGTCCAAGATTATCAGATTTTGGTCAGGTCCGCCACCACGCACATAAAAACCGGAATTTCCCTCGCCTGCTGACTGTACTCCGGGCAATAATTGTATGGTTTTCAATACATCTACTTCGCCAAAAATGGCAGGCAATTCTTTAATTTGCTTCACAGGAATCTGTACGGCACTCATCTGGGTACTTTTCACATTTTTATCTGTCCGTTGTGCACTTACAGTTACTTCTTTGGTTCTAATAACTGCTTCCGACAACTTCATATTCAATAAAATATTTTTATTCAGCAAGACAGTCTTAGTCGTATCGGCATAACCGATAAAGGAAAATGTAATTTCGTATTTTCCTTTCGGCAATGTTATTGAATAAAAACCGTATGAATTGGTAATGGTGCCTTTACCCAAGCTTTTGACATACACACTGGTTCCTGCCATATTCTCTCCCGATGCCGCATCTCGGACATAACCACTTACCGTAAACTTCTGTCCGTAAGCAACAAACGACATCAACGACAAGACAAAAATTACCAGTTTTCTCATAAGCGACAAAGATAAGAATTGGAAAAGAAATACGAGACTAATTAATCTTTTTTAACAAAAAATTCGTTACTACTCAGCAGCAAACTAAATTTCCAACCAACTAATTCTCAAAATGTTTTGTCACGATTTTGGTGCTTCGCAAACCAAAATACCGCCAAAACAACCCTCTTTTATATATTTTATACCCTCGTGCTAAAGCACGAGTCTATTGAATTTCAATTATTTGACTGTGCTAAATAGTAACAACCAAACTTATATATTTTTTCTTTGTGTAACTCTGTGGTTCTTGGTGTTCTTTGTGACACTTTATTTTTGTTTCACAAAGTTAATCAAAATTTTTGGAGATATTTCATTGCTGAGTGGTATAACAAATCAGAAGTTTTGTAAATATC
>JALTEO010000197.1 GCA_027073875.1 Bacteroidales bacterium | reverse complement strand
ATGTTTATCTTTGTGCTCCCAAAAGTTCTAAAAAAGTTTAAATTTACTCCGTTTCGGAATTTTCCGAATAGAGCACTTATGCGAGAATAGCTCAGTGCCGTTCGTTCTCTGAACGAACGAGCATCCTCGAAAATTTACAAAAATCATAGATTTTTTAATTTTCGGGATTGGTAAAGCACTGATAGGTTTTCGTTATTTATGCGAGAATAGCTCAGTTGGTAGAGCACGACCTTGCCAAGGTCGGGGTCGCGGGTTCGAGTCCCGTTTCTCGCTCTTTTTTATAGTGCCCAGGTGGCGGAATTGGTAGACGCGCTGGACTTAAAATCCAGTGGACTTTATAGTCCGTGTCGGTTCGAGCCCGACCCCGGGTATTTTTTACTTCCCCTTTTCTATTATTTTATTAATTTTGTCGGCGAAAATTAACTCTCATGAAAATTGCTGCTATTGTCGGTCGCCCCAATGTGGGCAAATCAACACTCTTTAATCGTTTAAGGGGTCAACGCCATGCTATTGTTGACGAAATGGAAGGTGTTACCCGAGACCGTATTTATGGAAAAATTTCATGGGGTAATACGGAATTTTCGTTAATTGATACAGGCGGTTATGTCTCCGGATCCGAAGATATCTTTGAGGCAGAAATCCGAAAGCAGGTAAAATTGGCTATTGATGAAGCCGATTTACTAATTTTTATGGTAGATGTCATCACCGGTATTACCGATTTAGATAACGGAATTGTAGAAATGCTCCGTCGTACAAACAAAAAAACATTACTTGTTGTTAATAAGGTAGATAACAGTCAGCGTTATTTAGAAGCACAAGAATTTTATAAGTTGGGATTTAAAGAAATTTTCCCCATTTCATCTATCAATGGCTCAGGAACCGGCGATTTATTGGATGCTGTCGTTAAAAGTTTTCCAAAAGAAGAAGATGTTGCCGCTGAATTGCCCAAAGAATTGCCAAGAGTCTCTTTTGTCGGGCGTCCTAATGCCGGTAAATCAACGCTAATCAATGCACTTCTTGATGTGGAGCGAAATATTGTTACCGATATTCCCGGAACTACACGAGATGCAATTGATACGCATTACAAAAAATTCGGGCATGAATTTATTTTTATCGATACCGCAGGCATTCGCAAAAAAAATAAGGTGCAGGAAGATTTGGAATATTATTCGGTAATTCGTGCCATTCGTACCATTGAACAATCTGATGTGTCTTTGCTTTTATTAGATGCTACCGAAGGATTGCGGGCACAAGACCTTGCTATTTTCGACATTATCAAAAAAAATCATAAAGGACTGATTATCTTAGTTAACAAATGGGATTTGATTTCAAAGGAAACCAATACCATGAAAAGCTACGAGGAAAAAATCCGCGAGAAAACAGCCCCTTTTGTTGACATTCCTATTCTTTTTATTTCAGCTCTCAATAAGCAACGGATTTTTAAAATTCTGGACATCATCAAACAGGTTAGTGAAAATAAGAACAGAAAAATCAGCACATCGAAACTCAATGATTTTTTACTGCCATTGATTCAAGCTACCCCTCCACCTGTGGTTAAAGACAAACGCATAAAAATAAAATATATTAGTCAACTGCCATCAAAAAAGTCTGTTTCGTTTGCTTTTTTCTGTAATCATCCGCAATATGTCAGAGACCCATACAAACGATTTTTGGAAAATCGCATTCGCGAAAAATTTGATTTCACGGGAGTCCCCATAAATATTATTATGCGTGAGAAATAAATTTCTAATAAGGTGAGCAGAATTTTAGCAATAGATTTTGGGACAAAACGCATTGGATTAGCAGTTACCGACCCCGATCAAATTATTGCTACACCACTGGATACAGTGGAAAATTCAAAAATCTATACTTTCTTACAAGATTATTTCTCCCAAGAAAAAGTAGAATTGATTGTTGTTGGTTTTCCTGAACGATCTGATGGAAGCCAAAGTGAAATTCAGAAAAAAATTCTTACTTTTGTGCAAAAATTAAAAGAAAAATTTGACAAGAAAGTGGTTTTGTTTGATGAACGATATACCTCAAAATTAGCATTTCAAGCAATGATTGACGGTGGACTGAAAAAGAAAAAACGCCGCGACAAAGCAATGATTGACCGCATTAGTGCCACTATTTTATTACAAGATTATTTAAAAACAATTATAAAATGATTTTACCTGTTACCATATATGGTAATCCCGTTTTACGAAAAACAGCTCCGGATATTTCTCCCGATTATCCGGATATCAATCAATTGATTGAGAATATGTTTGAAACACTTTACCAGTCAGAAGGTGTGGGGTTGGCAGCACCACAAATTAATCTATCTATCAGATTATTTATTGTTGATGCTACGCCTTATGGCGATGAAGTTCCTGAGATGCAGAATTTTAAACATGTGTTTATTAATGCCCACATACTTGAACGCTCCGGCGAAGAAGAATTGTTCAATGAGGGCTGCCTAAGTATTCCCGGCATTCGTGAAAATGTAAAACGACCCACAATCATTAAGATGAAATATCTGGACGAGAATTTTACGCCGCAAGAAAAAACATTTGACGGAATTGCCGCACGCATTATTCAGCATGAATATGACCATTTGGACGGTATTTTATTCGTGGACAGATTATCGGCAATCCGGAAAAAATTACTTAAATCCAAATTGCGTGCATTGGAAAACAATAAATATTCCGTAAATTATCGAACAATTTTAAATAGAATATAATTTATTATCAGAACATTAACAATATTAGTAATTTTTTTTAGCGTAAAAATTGAAACAAATACTATAAATTTCCGTAAACAAGAAAACTAATGAAGAAATATTCTCTATTAATAATTTTATTTTTCATTGGCTTTCAAAGTTTTGGACAAAAAAGACACAGACCCAAATTTGAAGGCAAAATTAAATTTGTCAGAATAACAGAAACTGATACAACCTATTTCTCATACCTCGTTAAAGGCGATAAGGTAAAATTTATCTCTTATGACCCTTGTATTAGTAAGGAAGAAATGCAGGAATATTTATTATTTGACCTTTCAAAAAAAACAATTACCGCCGTAAAGCCAAGTTTCCGAACATATATTGTTTTACAAAATAAACCGTATGTGCCTCTTCCAAAAGAAGAATTCCGCATCATTAAATCAAGAAACCACAAAGATATTTTAGGTAAAAAATGCTATCAATGGCGGGTTAAAAACAAAAAAGAAAATGCCGAAGTTGCTTACTGGGTAAACAACAAATATAATTATGATTTTTTTATTCCACTACTAACACTTTGGAATCGTGTAGAAAAACATGCTGAATATTTTCTGCAGATTTCTAAAAGCAACGGTGTTTTTCCGTTTTTGTCAACAGAACGAAGTGTTGTTCGTGATTTCAGAATGAAACTTGCTGTCGTTGAGATAAACTACCAACCTCTTGATGATGATATCTTTATTATTCCTTCAGATTACACTAATTACAATCATTAAAAAGTATTAACCTGTAAATTCAATATAATAAATGAATCATCGAAAACAAATCTACTTTATTTTTGTTTTTTTATAAGAAAATAATTTTCCCCGAAATTCAACTTTGTAAATTTTTAATCAACACTCATGAAATCTATAGAAACGATACAACAAGAAATTATTGAGGACTTTTCCGCTATTGACGATTGGATGGATAAATATGACTACATTATTGAATTGGGGAAAGACCTTCCGCCAATGGATGATGCCTTAAAAACGGAAGACAATCTTGTTCCCGGATGCCAATCACAAGTTTGGATATATCCTGAAATGAAAGGTGATAAAATTGTGTTTTCTGCTGACAGCGATGCTTTTATGTCAAAAGGAATAGTCGCAATGTTGTGGCAAATATTTAATAATCGTACACCGGCCGAAATCTTGAATACAAAATTGGATTTTATTGATAAAATCGGGTTGAGCGAGCATCTTTCCATGAATCGTGCGAATGGCTTAAAAGGAATGATTGATAAGTTTTATCAATATGCCAAAACACATCAAAAAAAATAAATGCTATGACCGAAAACGACAAGAAATACAATATTGAAAAACAGGTTATCCATATATTGAAAAATACTTATGATCCGGAAATTCCGGTGAATGTGTATGACCTTGGATTGATATACGAAATTGAGGTAGATAAAGAATTTAATGTCAAAATAATTATGACACTAACAGCACCCAATTGCCCGATGGTAGATGAATTGATAGGTGGGATTTACGAAAGTATTCTCGGCATTCAGGATGTCAAAGCTGTGGACATTAATTTAACATTTGACCCGCCGTGGACCACCGATATGATGTCTGACGAAGCCAAACTGGAGTTGGGCTATTTGTAAAATTTGTTTCTTTATTGCCGGAACAATCATAGTATCTTAAATAAAAAAAAGACAATACATACCCGCAAAAGCGGATATCTGCTCCAAGGAACTTCAGTAATTAAATTTATTCCAAAACCCAAAATTTAAAAACCGCAAATTGTTTTTTTTGTGTTATCTTTGTCATTCAATTTTGAAGATATATGGATTACCATAAATTAATATACGAACGGGGTTGTCCTAAAATACCGGAAAACCCTATTCACTGTCATCCTACTAACCAAAATAAGCTGAATGTTTTTGATTGGTTAGAGGATGTTCCGAAGCTAAAAAATGAGTCTAAAATAGTTGAAATACGGTTTAAGAATAACCGGAAAGGATATTATGAGAATCAGGCGAAATTACGCCTTGATGCAGGAACTGTAGTAGCTGTGGAATCGCAAAAAGGTCATGATATCGGCATTGTTTCACTAACAGGTCCGTTGGTTTACTCCAATATGCAGAAGAAAGGCATTGATTACCATAAAGATCCCTTAAAAAAGGTCTATCGTTATGCTACCGATTCTGATTTAGCAAAGTGGAAAGATGCCATGCAAAAAGAGAAAGAGACTTTGATTACTTCGCGAAGGATTATTCGTGATTTAGGACTGAGAATGAAATTGGCGGATGTAGAATATCAGGGAGACAACACAAAAGCAACTTTCTATTATATTGCTGATGAGCGGGTTGACTTTAGGGAATTAATTAAAGTCTTAGCCGACAGATTTAAAATTCGTATCGAGATGCGACAAATTGGTTCGCGTCAAGAAGCCGGGCTTGTCGGGGGAATAGGTCCTTGTGGCAGAGAATTGTGTTGCAGTACATTTATGCACACATTTACCTCTGTAAATACTCAGGCGGCACGAGCTCAAGACTTATCACTTAATATGCAGAAATTAACGGGTATGTGTGGCAAATTGAAATGTTGCTTGAACCACGAAGTAGCCGTTTACGAAGATGCACGAAAACAATTACCTAAAACAAATAAACCGTTGGAAACGGAAAAAGGCAGAGCTTTTTTCCAAAAAGCAGATGTGTTCAAAAAAATATTATGGTATGTGTATGAGGACAGCTATGTGTTAATACCTATTCCAATGGAAGATGTCATAAAGATTATGGCAATTAATAAGGAGGGGAAGAAAGTAGAACAATTGGAAGATTTTAGTGTCAAAACAACTGATGAGTCACCCGATTTTACAACTGTTCTTGACCAAGATTTAACCCGTTTCGACAAAAAAAATAAAAAACGGAAACGATTCTCTTACAAGAAAAATAAAAATAGAAACGATCGTCGATGAAACATCCATGATTATTTTAATTATGAATTAGGAATTATCCCAAAGCCCCAACGGGATCCCTTCGGGAGGATGCCTTTGGCACGAATGAAAATGCGATAATGTGCTAATGGGATAATGGAATAATGAAAACTTTACTCAAACTACGAACTATCAAGATGCTTCACTTCGTTCAGCATGACAGCACTACTTTAAAAACTTTATGAACTTTCAACTTTACAAACTTTAAACTAAAAAAATAAACAGATGGGAAAAACGATACTATTTTTCTTTTTAAGTTTGGTAATTTTTTTTGCCTGCAATAGGGCAAAAACAATTTTCCAAGAAGAAAAAGTTTTTGCAGATAATATATGGCAAACTGACAGCATTTGTGAATTTGAGTGTTCAATATCCGACACCACACATCCGTATAATATTTTTATGACATTATCCAATTCTAATTTGTATAGTTACCGGAACTTATATATGTTTGTGACTATCAATTTCCCACGGGGTGTTGTTAGAGTCGATACCATTGATTGTTTTCTTGCCGATGCGAAAGGTAAATGGTATGGGAAGCGGAATGATGATTATTATAACCAAAAATTAATGTACCGGAGAAAAATACTTTTTCCTTATGCAGGGACCTATAAATTTCAAATTGAACAAGCTATGCGGAACAACTCTCTTAAAGGAATTCACGCCATTGGAATCACTGTTGAGACACCTAAAAAATAAAAAAAATAAATTTTTTATTTGGCAATAAAGAAAAATGGTTACTTTTGCAGTCCATTTTTAGAAAACGAAAACAATATAACAGTGAATACATTAAGTTACAAAACCGTATCAGCTAACAAGCAAACTGTTGAAAAGAACTGGGTTCTTATTGATGCAGAAGGGCAAACGCTAGGACGATTAGCTTCAAATGTTGCTAAAATTTTGCGTGGTAAAAATAAACCATCATTTACGCCTCATGTTGATACCGGCGACAATGTGATTGTTATCAACGCCGAAAAAATTAAATTAACCGGCAATAAAGAACAAGCAAAAACCTATATTCGCCATACCGGTTATCCGGGAGGAATGAGACAAACTCCTTATTTACGAATGTTGAAAGAACATCCAACCCGCGTTGTAGAATATGCCGTAAGAGGTATGTTACCCAAAAATCGTTTGGGTAGAGTTATTCTAAAAAACCTTTATGTATATGCCGGTAGCGAACATAAACATGCTGCCCAAAAGCCAACCACAATTGATTTAAATAAAATAAAATTATAATATGGAAATTTTTAATGCCACAGGCAGAAGAAAATCATCTGTTGCTCGCGTTTATTTGAGTGAAGGAAAAGGTAATTTTGTTATTAACGGAAAGAAAATAGAAGAATATTTTCCTATTGATATATTGCAATATATTGTAAAACAACCATTAGAAGAATTAGAACTTACTAAGAAAATTGATGTCAAAGCAACACTTCATGGTGGTGGATTTAAAGGACAGGCAGAGGCACTACGATTAGGTATATCAAGAGCTTTGATAAAAGTAAACGAAGAAAATCGCTCTGTTCTGAAAAAATTAGGATTTCTTACCCGTGATCCCCGTGTGGTTGAACGGAAGAAATATGGGCAACCAAAAGCAAGGAAACGCTTCCAATTCAGCAAGCGTTAAACTGTTTTTCTGTTGTCAAATCAAGTTTAGTATCTAAATTGCTGAGACTCCGTTCGGACTACTGAGCAATTGAAATAATATAAGAATGTAAACTAAAACACAAAAAATGTCAAAATTAACTTTTAAAGAATTATTGGATGCAGGTGTGCATTTCGGTCACCTAAAGAGAAAATGGAATCCTAAAATGGCTCCCTATATTTTTATGGAGCGTAACAGTATTCACATTATTGATCTGAATAAAACACTAAAAAAACTGGAAGAAGCCGAAAAAGCAATTAAAAAAATTGCAATGTCAGGCAGAAAAATTATGTTTGTTGCAACTAAAAAGCAAGCTAAAGAATTAGTTGCAGAAGCGGTTAAAGAAGTGAATATGCCGTATGTTACCGAGCGGTGGCCGGGTGGAATGTTAACGAACTTCCCAACAATCAGAAAGGCAGTTAAGAAAATGAATGCCATTGACCAAATGATGCAGGGACCGGTTTTTAAAAATATGTCAAAAAGAGAACGGTTGCAAATTGTTCGTCAGCGTTCCAAATTAGAAAAAAACCTTGGTAGTATTTCCGATTTAAATCGCTTGCCGTCAGCACTTTTTGTTGTCGATATCAATAAAGAACATATTGCCGTTCATGAAGCTCGCCGGTTGAATATCCCAATATTTGCTATTGTGGATACCAATACAGACCCAACAATTATTGACTTCCCGATTCCCGGAAATGATGATGCTACGGAATCAATCTCCATTATTATAAAAAGTATGGTTGCTGCCATAAAAGAGGGTTTGCAAGAACGAGAAATTGAAAAACAAAAAAATAAAGAAGAAAAAGCGGCTAAAACAAAAGAGAAAGCAGCAAAAACAGAAAAGGTTGCCACTTCTGCAGGGACTAAGACAGAAGTTAAGAAGAGAGAAAGAATTGAACCGGCAAAAGAAAAAGATGCCGTAACAGAGGAAGTTAAAAAAAAAAAAAAAGAAACAGAGGCC